>JBAVYX010000139.1:0-4991 GCA_049588475.1 Silvibacterium sp.
GGCGCGGCGATCGGCGCGGCGGCCGGAGCGGGCGCTGGCGCAGCGTCGGAAATTGTCACACAGGGAGATCAGGTGCGGATACCGAGCGAGACCCTGATCGACTTCGCGCTACTGCAGGATGTGTCGGTAATCCGGCCCGATCCAACTCCCGCAAAATCTTCTCCTGACCCAAAATCATCTCCAGACTAATGATCAACATCGGAAAATAGCCATTATCGGGGAGTTTCGAAGGACACGCCCCAATCCCGTAGGATAGGGTGGCCCAGTCAAGCCCGGTGTTGACGGGTGGCCCATTCAAGCCTCGGTTTGGTTTGAGTGGGCTTACCGCCCCGCTAGCCTGTTCAGGCTCAATGAAATCGGCAGTCCGATGATGAGCATGTGCACTAGAAGGCCCTGAACCAGACCGCGATACTGGTACGGCCCCATGGAGTGGTACGCGCACAGCGGCAGCACGACGAGATTCATCACCAAAAACACCGCAATCCCGTAAAAAAGGCCGCAGACCAACCAGTGGTCCTTCAGGAATCCGAGTCTGCGGCTGGACAGGCAGTAAATGGCTGCAGCAGAGAACGCAATGAAGTAATGCAGGACGACACCGAGAATCCACGTGCCGGCGCCTCCGTGGATGGCTGCCTGCCTACCGAGCAGCCCTCCCGCAATCCCGCGAGGGACGCCAAGCCCAAACGTGATGAACGCCGAGGTGAGGTCGAATGTGCCGGCGAGGGCGCCGCCCACAAGAATCGGACGCAGCAGGCTTGTTCTGGTGACCGGCACGGATGAAGCGGCAGTATCCATCAGCGAACTCCTTGCGAATCCTGGCACTTCCTTCACCTAACTTGGTTTGGTTAAGAAGGGCCCCACATCAAATGCAGAAGTACACTGACGTGGGGCCAATGGTCAACGGATGAAGCCAACTTTCATTGCTTATGGTGTCCGGATAAATTCGTGCACATTGCTCGAGGAGTCCACACAGAGACCAACGATGACACCTAAAGCATTTATCCCGGTTGCCTCACTGAAGCCGGCACCGTTTAGCTCCCTGCGACGGTGCGCTTCTGGGGTCGGAAGCCGTGAAACCCAAGGCTCGTATCCTGGTTTCACAGAGCTATGGGCGAGGATGAATGGTACTGGTGAGCGAAGTCTGGTGGCAATAGCCACTTTCGCGCCGACCTGCCTGTCCACTTTCATGTGCAACGCTAATGATTTGGAGACAATGTGGCGGAGAACCCCGTTTCGCAGATCATAGAGCCGCCCTCCGCGCCGCCGGCCGGAGCGCATCCGAGGTCTCTTAATTCAGCAGCGACTCGATTCCCCGAAGCAGACGATCGGCGTCGCTATGAAAATCAGGGTCAGGTCGAACCGAGATTCCATGATGATACGCAAGCCGCGCGAGTGATGGTGGTAGTTCTTCTTCGCTGGGCATCTCTACACCGTCCACGAGAACAGGTATGACCGGAATACGCCGCTCCAGCGCCGCTTCAATCTCAATGCGAAGGTGGTCGCCGCGATCATTCAGACGCCGATTGCCCGAACCGGAAGTTTCATTCCAACTCTTTCCGATTACCGCAACCAGCACGGCACAACGGCTAACCTGCTCTCGAATGTGATCTCGGAAGTCGACACCCAAGGGCATGGAATCAACGTCTTTGAAAACAGCGCTCTTGCCGAACTGCGTAGACAACTTGTCGTAGATACGTCCGGTGATATGTTGGCTATCTTGACGCCGGTAAGAGATAAAGATCGACTTGATCGCGTCGTCCGCATGAGTAACATGAGCAGGCTTGGCCTCGGGTGTCTTTGGCTCGTGGACGGGATCCTGCCTGCCGGGCGAATCGCTTTGCCGGTCCCTTTGGGTTCTTTTCTTAAGAACGCCAAACGAGATTACAGCCGCGGTGAGGATCAGGAGGACGACGATTACGGTATTCGTGTTGTCAGAGTGTAACGGCCCGGCTTCTTGGGCAAAGAGAGGTGCGGCGCTGAGCAGTACCCAGATGGCAACTACGAAATGCCAGTTGAATCGTCCCGCCACGCCTGCCATCTTGGATTCCCCCAGGGATTGGAAAGTCAGCAGGATTCCATCAAAAACAATATACCTGCCAGGTGCCGGGTCCTCCACGTCCAGATTCGAGGCTTCAGCCCTGCGAATCTAAGCTGGTCGCTAAGGTTTATAACATACTCCGAATCATACACTTGCCAATAACATGGGGGGCTAGGCCATCGAAGGTGCTGCCCTGCGCTAGTGAGGTGCCTCCAGCTTAGGAGCAGCCGACTGTAACTTCTCAGCCGTTTCCGTCTCATGGGTGGCCTCCTCAGTTCTGCCCATCGCACGGTATGCCTGCCCCAACAGGCTGTGAGTCATATAGTTTGCCGGATCCATTTTTTCCGCGCGCTCCAGATACATTGCCGCGCTCGTCGCGTCCTGCTGCTTCAACATCACCTTGCCCAGCAAAATGTAGGGCCCGGTCGAGTTCGGCTCGAGCAGAACCGCCTGCTGCAGAGACTGCAGGGCCTTCGGATATTGCCCCGTTCGCGTGTAAGCGTCCCCCAGCCGGTCGTAAATTCCCCCATAGAGCGGGTTCAGATCGCGTTCCTTCTCAAACTCCGCCACCGCTTCATCCGTATGCTGGCCCGCTAAAGCAATCTCTCCGAGCAGTTGGTGAGCGAGCGGCAGCTTCGGATCAAGCTCAACAGCCTTCTTCGTGGACTCCTGAGCCACCGGAAGGAACTCGTGACGCAGCAGCATCCTGCCTGCCAGCAGATAAGCGGCAGCCGAGTCTGGCTCAAAACCGAACTGTCGTGCAAAGGCATGGCGGGCATCATCGTAACGGCGTGTATCGAGATAGCAGAGAGCCAGCACATAGCTGGGATCAACCTTGGCCCCGGGTACCCACTCATGGATACCCTCCAGCAGCGGAATCGCCTCGGCGGCCCTTCCCATCCGGAAAAGAGTAAGGCCCCTCATCTCCGCAGCCTCCACATCCTTGCTGTTTTCTGCTAGTGCCTTCGCAAGTGCCTGATCTGCCTGGGACAGATTGCCTTCTGCGTAAAGCGCCATGCCCCTCAATCGTTCAACTCCTGACGCTTCGGGCTGCTGTGCGGCGAGTACATCAAGTTGACGCAATGCTTCCTTTGGCTGGCCCTGATCAATCAGCTTTCTCATCGCAGCAAGATCTATCGATGAAGGTTGTGCACCTCGAACATTCGGCTGCGCTGCCTGTTGCGCAGCCATCAGAGAAGGCACGACGAGCACTGATCCGAGAGCAGGAATGAGCAGCAATCTTAGGACAGACATGGCATTTAGCACCCGAAGCTCATAGTAAAGAAAAGAGTCGGGTCATCGCTATTCGGCTGCACAGCCGTCGCCATCGAGTAGCAAGCGATCGCAAACCTGAAGACCGGATGTGCCACCCTCGCGCGTCACAAGCCAAATCCCATCCGCTGATCTAAGATGCTTGCTATGCAGATCACCGACAAAGCAAAAGAACTTTCTGCCCAACGGAGCCTGGAGTTCATCGAGGAAGGCATGGTTGTGGGAATGGGCTCCGGCACCACCGCCACGCACTTTATCAAGCTGCTGGGTGAACGGGTGAAGCAGGGCCTGAAGATTCGCGGCATCTCCTCTTCGAAAGCGAGCGAACAGCTTGCCGTTTCGCTTTCGATTCCAGTCATCGATTTCCATACTTGCACAGAGATCGATGTAACCATCGACGGAGCGGATGAAGTCACCCCACAGCTGGAGCTCATCAAGGGTGGAGGCGGCGCGCTCCTGCGCGAAAAGATTGTGGCCAGCGCTTCAAAGCGGTTCGTCGTCGTTGCCGATTCGAGCAAGCTCGTCAATCGACTCGGGAAGTTCCCTTTGCCTGTAGAAGTCATTCCGATGGCATCGCCACTGGTGGCGAGAAAGCTGGAAGGACTAGGGATACGTCCCACCGTTAGATGGCTGGCGACCGGCTCCGAATTCATTACGGATGAAGGAAATTTGATTCTGGATTGCGAATGCGGCGAAATCGACGATCCGGGTAAGCTTGCCGCTTCCATCCGCCAGATTATTGGAGTCGTTGAGCATGGCTTATTCCTCAAGATGGCAAACCTTGCTCTCATCGCGTCTGACTTAGAGGTCGTGGAACTGACTAAGTGAGGCATCCATCGCGCGACATCGTCTCATCGTTAGGCCCCGCGTTGGTGGGCCTGAAAAGTGCTGCCTAAAACTAAGTCTCTGGTTATTGAGAAGACCACTTCAAAGATCGCCTCAGTTGAACCGTATCGGCTCGGTCCCTGCTTTAATCGGCGATGTAACTGTCGCCAACGAAGAGATGCTGGAGAGCTCAGCACAGGAGGAGTCAGGCCACGTGGCGGCCAGGTGAGTCAGCTTCTCTGTTTCTTCAAGAGACAGATTATCTGGTCCAAAAACGCAGGAGGCTGCAGTACGCCAAAGCAACTTCAGGTCAGTCCATAAGGTGGCACTTTGCATATATTCCAGATCAAGCTGGGCTTTTCTGGGTTTAATGCAGGTCTCGTAAAAAGCATCGAGGTTATAGTGTGGAACTCCGGAAAAAATGTCCTCTTCATTGCGAAACAGGAGCGTGGCCACTCCTGTGATGCCAGGACGATACGGCAGGTCCAACGCTTCATGATGTGGTAATTTTGGGCGCGGTCCAACCAGGCTCATATTACCCTTCAGCACGTTCCAGAACTGCGGTAGTTCATCGAGCTTATAGCGGCGCAGAAATGCGCCAATCGTGGTAATTCGTGCATCACCAGTGACTGTAATCGCGGGCCCTGGAGAATCTTCCACTCGCATCGAACGAAATTTATAAAGAGTAAATTCTTCCCGGTTGCGGCCCGCACGGCGTTGCCGGAAAAGAATGGGCCCGGGAGAACTCAGACGAACGAGAAGCATGACCAGTAACATCGCCGGAAGCAGAACAAACAATGCAACCGCAGCAATCACAGTGTCAAAGCAGCGGCGCGCGCTCGACACGATCCATGGG
>JBAVYX010000140.1:0-6617 GCA_049588475.1 Silvibacterium sp.
CCCCGGCGGCGAAGAGCACTGGATAGATGGGGGCGAGATAGTAGTCCTTGGCGTGCAGGACGAACATGAGCACGTAGAAGATGAGGAAGGTCAAGCCGATCCAGCGGCCGTGGGGGATAGAGCGGGCGCGCAGAAGAGAGATGACCCCAGTGATCCAGAGCAGAGCGTTGGCGGGGTGCATCTGCGAGAGCTGGGCGAGGAAGAAGCCCATAGGGCCGAGGATCACGTTCTTGTTTCCGACCTTGCCGTTGTGGAAGAACTCGAGAGTGGGCCAGTGGTTGTGAATCTGCCAGAGGACGTAGGGCAGGGCGATGACGATGATGAGTGCGATGGCGACTGCGGCCCAGCGAGTGAAGAGGACGCGGCGTTGTGGCGTAAGCAGAAGGCCAAGTCCGATGGCGATGAGAAAGAAGAGGATCGAGGGTTTGTTGAGCAGGCCGATGCCGGCGGAGAGGCCGAAGATGGTCCACCAGAAGGGCTGCGGAGCGCCGTCGATGAGGCGAATCAGCGCGAGCGCGCAGAGCATCCAGAAGACCGGCTCGAAGGAATTCATGGAGAGAAAGCTGTCGACGGCGATGTAGATGGGTGCGACGAGGACGCCGAGCATCGCCAGTGCTTGCGCGGGGCGGCGGCCGCCGAGAGCCCACGCGAGGAGGCCGGTGAGGAAGACGGTGGCGGCTCCGGCGAGTGCGGAGAGAATGCGGATGGCGAATAGAGAGTCGCCGAAGAGGAGCTCGCTGAGACGTGCTTGCAGGGCGACGATGGGGCCGTGGTCGACGAAGCCCCATGCGAGATGACGGCCGCAGGCGATGTAGTAGAACTCGTCGCGGAAGTAGCTGTAGCCAATGTGTTGGGTCCAGAATGTGAGGGTGAACCGCAGGAGGAGCTTGATGGCGGCGAAGAGGAGGGCGAGCCGAAGGACCGGACGCAGGGAAGGGTTAGATTGGCGGACGACGCTTGAGCTCATAAGGGTCAAAGAAAATGTACCAAAGCTAACACGGCGGTTGCCGCGCAAGGCCCTTTCCCGATGACAGTGCGTGGAAGCTCAGAACCGCATATTCGAAACGCGCTTGCGCTGAGTTGTCCGGGTTTGTCGGCTATACGGACATTGCGACCCGCTTCCCCGAAACTTCCGCATTGCCGGTGATACGGGAGCAAGGTTCGAACAAACGCGGCGTTCGCCCCGAGCCTCAATCGTGCCGCGTGGACGGCTGCGCCGGCATCGTACGCTGGCGCGACAGGCAGAACCAAGCGTTCGCGTTGTGATCGCGAAACTCGGCTGATCGCATCTCGACGATCTCCAGCACAGGCTCGATGGAGAGGGTGACCTCACGTGCCGAGCGGCGCGGCGCCGGTTATACGCCAACAACATCTTTCGCAGGACAACCGCAAATAGTAATATTACGACTCGGCAAATGCATGAAGACCACTCTGAGTCCGAAACCCCGGGTAACGCAATGCCAAAAGCCCGAAGGCTGGCTTGGCCGATTCGTCCTGCGAAATATGAATGCGAGACACTCCCGGGTTACTGATTGGGGGCTCTCGCACATTTCTGTTAAGAAGCAGTTCACGATTCTGGATATCGGCTGCGGCGGTGGACGAACGGTAAGCAAACTAGCTGCGGTCGCGACGGACGGGAAGATCTATGGCCTCGATTACTCGACGGCCAGTGTCGCCATCGCCAGTAAGACAAACAAAGAATGGATCAAGAGCGGCCGGGTTGAAATCCGCGAGGGTTCTGTGTCCCAGTTACCATTTGCAGCGGCTACTTTCGATCTTGTTGTCGCGGTCGAGACTCACTTCTGGTGGCCGGATTTGCCTGGCGACTTGAGGGAATTACTTCGCGTCCTGAAACCCGGAGGCGAGCTTGCCATTATTGCCGAAGTCTATAAGGGCGCGAGTACCAACACGGCGAGACTCGTTGAAAAGTGTCTCCCTATGACAGGCATGAATTTGCTGAGTCCCGATGAACATCGGAACCTGCTGAACAATGCCGGCTATTCGAACGTGCAGATCGCAGTAGAGCCCAGCAATGGGTGGATCTTTGCCGTCGGGAAGAAAGCGTCCGAGGTGATGTCGCCATCCGACGATCGCCTTTGACAACGCGCATATTCCGCCTTGGTCGCGCAATGACGCAGTATTTACAGGCCCCCGAATGCGTTTGCACTCCGAAGTCCCGGGTCGCGTAGCCCTTCCGAAAACCTTCGTTATTTCTGGAATGCCGGTGATCCAACCGCAAGCTATGGGCCACCCATTTTCTTGCTACTCAATGGTAAAAGCAGATCTTTCGCTCCGCTCAGGATGACAGCTTTTGGGTTTGCTTTCTATCTAGAGGACTCGTTTGATTTCGTCGGCTAACTTCGTCCAGGCTTCGAGATCAACAAAATGGCCTACGCCGGGGAGGGGGCGCCAATCGCCTTCGCAGCCTGCATCGTTGAAGCTCTTAATGGCTACGGCGGATGGGAGCGCTCCGTCTTTCATGCCCCAGACCACGGTTACGGGGATACTGATTGGAGTCTGGTAGAGGGCGTAGAGGCGCTTGTGCTGCGATGGTAAGAGCAGTGTTCGGACGAAGGCTCGATAGTATTCGACGGGGCCGTGCATGTCGGCTGCTGTCTGGAAGCGGTTCACGAGTTCATCGACGAGGGCTATGTCCATGGTTCCCTTCTGGCCTTGTCTTACGGTGAAGGACCATTTTAGGATCTTGCGGCCGAGGCTTGTCGCGATGAACCATTCCGGGAACCAGGGGATCTGAAAGAATGGCACCCAGGGGATGCGGAACGGCTGCCAATCTTCAAAGGTGAAGGCGGCGCGAACGAGCGTTTTGGGGTGGGTGCAGTTGACGACGACGAGCTTGCAGATGAATGAGCCGTAGCGGTGGGAGAAGAGCCAGCCGAGCGCTCCTCCCCAGTCGTGGGTGACGAGCAGGCAGCCCTGGATGCCGAGGACTTCGATCAACGCGCGGATGTCATCGGTAAGGGTGAAGACGTCATATCCGTTTTTTGCGTAAGTGGAACCGGGGTAGCCGCGCGTGTCGGGCGCGAAGATGCGGCTTTCGGGCAGCAGGGCCATGATGTGCTGCCAACTCATCCATCCTTCGGGGAATCCGTGGATGCAGAGGATGGGTGGCGCGTCGGCTGGGCCGGAGACGGCTACGTGGAAGGTGATGCCGTTGGCTTCGACTTGTCGATGTTCGATGCTTGCGGGCACGATTCGCTCCGAAACGTGGCTGGGTTATGACGATAGCAGATGTCGTCTGCTTAACGGCATGTTTCTGTAGGATCTAACTCGTTCATTCTTCGTTCAGCCTTGTCGCACGACGGTTGTTCGCAAGAATTACGAGGAGCCATTGCGGCGCTATCGCGAGGTGACACAGTAAGCGCGGGCAATTACGCAACCGCCTTTCTACAGCTTGGTTACTGTCTCGCTGCTGTTGGATGGCACGGTGATGCGCTCGATGCGTATAAATGCGCCTTACAGATTCGGCCTGACTTCACTTGCGTATACGCCCATCTCAGCCTCGCCCTTGAACGTCTCGGAGACACACAGACGGCGGAGTACTTGGAAAGGGCACTTCGAAACGATGTGTACCTGAATAACCCGACGAATGCCGCCTACTGGCATCACCATCTTGGGCTGATGTACAGCAAGCTCGGCGACTGGGGCCGCGCTGCTGACTACCCCTATTGCACCCGATGAAGCGTCCTGTTCCAGCGTGTCTTATATCGAAAAAGTGAAGTAGCTCATTGGCGGCTAAGCTGAATTGTTCGCTCAAAGGCGGGTTGAGTTCATCGATCTCAGGCTGGTCAAATGACCAGTACACAAACAGCGGTCGTCCAATGATGTTCTCGCGTGGCACGAAGCCCCAAAAGCGGCTGTCTAGGCTGTGATCGCGGTTGTCGCCCATGACGAAATACTGTCCCGAAGGGACGACTAGATCGTCACCTTGAAGAAGTTCTTGTAGCGAAATTGCCCATGCAGTGGTTACCTCTGGGAGATCAGCCGGGGGAATGGAAGGAAAGTCGTCCACGTAGGCGTTGTAAGAAGAGAGCGTTGGAGTTGCTGCAAAAGGCTCGGGCTGGGCAACGCCGTTGAGATACACGATTCCGTGCCGAAGATGGATGCGGTCGCCGGGGATACCTATGACACGCTTCACAAGGATTATGTGTTGGCCGCCTGTTTCGGCAACCGGCTTGTAGAACACGATGATGTCCCCCGGTGGACATCCCCATACGGCACAAGGGATGCCCATTGCGAGCGAGGTGCAAGTGTTTCCCGTTCCACTACGACATGATCGCCCACCTGCAAGGTGCTCGCCATTGATGATGAAGGGATCACGAAGTTTTGAAAGACGAAGGTCAGGATGAACAGGCCCGTCACAAATACTCCGCAGAAAGACGCAAATCCCTCTAGGCGAGTCTCTGCGTTCTTGCGGTCGGAGTTGTTCTTACTTGTCATGAACAAATGATAATCCGCGCAGAATCAGGCTAGGGGTACCGTCAGCCGCCGCCGCTCAACTGCGCCGATTTGCGCCCCTGCGTCTAACTCTATTTCTGCCAAAGACTCAGAAAGGTAAGAACATACCTTGGCTAACCAAACACGTATACTCTTTGCAGGAAAATCGGCTGCGCAACCTTGAAACAGGAGGAAGGATGAAAATCAACCGTGACAACCTGAATTGTTCGCGAGGTTAATATCGATCGGCTTCCTCGTGGCCGTTGCCGACGCTCTCGCTGTAATCTTCATGCGCCGACCCTTCCCTTTCACGATCATCATCCCATGTTTAACGCCGATTCTTGTCGCTGTTTTCGTCATCATCCCCATGAGCAGGGCGCAGAGACTGTGACCATCGTAGGCGCCGTTAGGAAAAGCAGATACTTTTTGCGAAACTGCGCTTAAACTGCGCCTTCGGGTCCGCACCGGGGGTACGGGACAAACTCCGCAGCCGGAACATGGAGGGCCGAGGCAGCGTCAGCCGGGTCCGGCGAGGCGGCGCGAGTCGCGAAGAGGCGGCGCGGGTAGGTAGAGTCCCATTCTGGAGAATGGGAGGTTTACCCGCCTTCCCTACCCCAGATTGGCGCTACTTCTGGATGGGCGGTAACACGGAATTCTCAGTAGGAACAGAAGTCTGCTCTGCCCGCCGGATTCGGCTTGGCACGATCTACTTCGGATTGCATCCACTGCAATAGTGGTTGGAGAGTCATCCCAGACCTCTTGTCGTCTTGACGGGCATCTTGGCGCGAATATCCCTCCTTTTCCGATCGGCCCAACTGCTCAAATCCTATGTGCTGAGGACCCTCTGGCCGCTGGATGTCCACGATAAACGCGTAATACGCAAATGCCTTAGGAGGCATTGCGACTGGCTCAAACGATGGTAGAGTCCTTACGTCTTCCCGGTCCAACAGTAGTTGAATCTCGGTCAAGGATTCGGCGTTGAAAGAAGAGTCGTACATCGTGAGCTTTGCAACCGTGGACGGAAGAATCTGGACACGGCGTTCGGCGTGATACCATCCGTCTGGCCAGATGATTGCACAGGTGCCTTCAGTTGTACCGTGAGCGGTCAATTCAACCTGCGACCATTCCATACGGATACATTCGGGGCGGCTGCCATTCTGGGCGTGACACGACACTGATGAGAAAAGGCATGCGACTGTAAAGACGGGCCTTGTTCAAACCTCATTCGGAACTTCCCTGCGTAGCGGCCAAACCCGTCGAAAGCATTATGCACCTTGGGCGACACTGTGGGCGGCAGGTTGGCCATCCGGAAGTTACACTCCGTAGTTTCCGAATTTCCGGTAATACACTAATCGCGATAGAAATCCCGCGATAAATCGGAACGAATCGAGGTAATTTCACGTATTCTGCCGATTGACAGCGACGCTTGACGGGATGCATTGAAGATGGAACAGACCGAAAGAAAGCCGCCCCGTGCTCGAATTACCGGGTTTGTGTACCTGCTGTACTTTGTGGCTGCGATCCTGGCACAGGTCTTGACAAGTAGAGGGTCAAGCTCGGCTGGCGAGGCTCTGAACCTGCTTGCGGATACGCTGTACGTCGTCGTGACGCTGTTGTTCTATCGACTGTTTCGCCCTGTGAGTCAGAGGCTGTCTTTGACAGCGGCGCTGTTCAGCTTGGCAGGATGTGCGGTAACGGTACTCGGACAGCTCAGTTTGGTTTCGTCGCGTTTCAGCCCACTGATCTTTTTCGCGCCATTTTGCCTTTTGCTTGGATATTTGATCTTCCGCTCCGTATTTTTGCCACGCTTTTTGGGCGTGCTCCTGATGCTGGCTGGGATCGCTTGGATCATTTACTTGGTACCGAGGCTGCCCCATTTCATTCTCTCGTCAATTCAGGCGCTGGGGATATTGGCCGAGGGACTGCTCATGTTGTGGCTGATTGTGATGGGAATCAAGTCAGAGAAGTGGTCTCCCGCGACATAAATCCGCGCCACCGTTGCGGTCCCGGTAGGGACGCTCATCGCTGAGCGCAACCCGGAGAGATCCGTACGAGCGCGTTTACGCATACGGCTCTTACGAAGGATGCGTGGCGTGGAAGCGTGCTTCTGGGTAGGGGTGTAGAACTCGGGGCGGTGGAATCCACCTTTCCAAGACCGGGAT
>JBAVYX010000141.1:0-10926 GCA_049588475.1 Silvibacterium sp.
GGCACGCACCCGCGAAGCACTCGAACAGGCCATCACACATCTACTCCCACAAATCACCGCTCAAGATGCTCAAGCTTGGTTCAGGCTCCGCTTTGGCACATTATAGTAACTATGATATCGCTTTAACCTCGGCCAATTCGATCGGGGCTACGCCCACAATGGCCGACGGCGGAATCCACTGCCCGGGTAGCAAGAATTTTCAATCAAGGGTAGCTTGCCAGCCTGACGAGAGGCTCGGTTGCAACGTCGGGCCTAGCTGATAATAGGCTCCGTCGTCGAAATTCATGAACCAGATCGTATTCTCCGACGTGCTTGTATTCCACAAGAGAAGATCCTTTGCCCCATCGCCATTGAAGTCGCCTATGGCCTGGATCTCGGTATTGGCTGGGAGCTTTGCAAAGACCTGGCTGGACAAAGGCCCTTTCAGGAAGGGCGTAAAGTGGGTTATTCCCAATTGGCCCGTGGAGGGGTTCACCCAAATGATGCTCGCATACACGGGTCCCAGGGTTTGAAAAATTCCTGTACCAGCGATGCTCCAACTTTTATCAAAGTGACCTGATGTAGCGCCGTAAGCGTTGGTGTAGTTCGCGGTTGACGAATAACCCAGTTGCGTAACCTTGAAATCCTCCGTCGCCGGCTGGGATGAAGAATTGAAATAAACAACTTCAAGGTTACCGTTCGTATCTCTGAGCAGAATATCCGAGACCCCATCTCCGTTAAAGTCGGCAACCGCAGCCACGGACCAGGTGGAGACCGTCGCCGGTTGGAAAGCCCGCTGCTTCACCACCCGATCGCCTTTCATGAACAGGACTTTTCCCGTTTGCGCGCTGTCATTCCAAAGCAAAATATCCGAATACCCATCACCGCTAAAGTCCCCGGTGCCCGCGACGGCGCCATCGGAGCTGCGTAGTTTGTAGACCTCGCTGTACTGCTCACTCCAGGGTTTCGCGATATTCTGGTAGGGCTCCTTCCATATGCCGACTACGCCCTTTGCCGTGTTGGTGACAACGGCGCTGGCATAGCCGTCCCCGAAGAAGTCGCCGCTTCCCTGTACTTCAAAGTCAGCCGTGAGGACAGGTTGTGAAATAAAAAATAGCGAATACTGAGAATCTGCCGTGGGAGTCGCCAGGGTAAAAAGCGGTATTTCGAACTCCGTGGGATCTTCCTGGTTCCTGAACAGCAGATCGCTGACAGTGTTTCCCGCATAACTCATATTGCGATTGGCATCGAGGGTGATCGTGGGATTCGGAGCCGTCTCACCTGCAATCACGACACGATCAAGATCGACGTGGGAAACCTGATGGGCGAGATTGTATCCCCGAAAGATTGGCGGGAACCTCTGAGGATCAGTTACCTGAATAGTATTGAACTTGAGGTCGCTGATGGAACCTAGCTGATAGTTGTCAGGCTGAAAGTTACTTGGCAAAATCTGAATTCTAAAGAGCTGCCAGCTTTCGTTTTCGACGCGAATATCTTCGAATCGATAATGACTGAGATTTCCGGTTCCTCCCTGATTCGCGGCAAAGACGGCATCGGATGTATTCGGCCAATCATATTCACCGCGTATGACATCGGAATCTCGGACGGCGATATTCACGAGATCGCCCTTGATGCCGGCTCCCATTTCAAACGCGGCGGCATTGTTCAATTTCCAAACCACGCAGTGCTGGACTAAAAGATTACTCGCAGTCAGCTTGATGGAATCGTCGCCATTCTTGACAAAGCTGTTTTCAATCACACTGCCGGTGTCCTGCGGTCCGTAACTCGCCTGAATACCATCGGAGTTGCCGAGCCAGGCTATCACTTTCACGTTGTCGACCCGGTTGCCGCTCCCGCCGTTGATAGAGACGTTATAAAAAGGCGATTGAATAAATGTGATCCCTTCGACCAGGAGGTTTTGCACGTTGCCTATCGTTGAAACCATGTCAGGGCAACCGGCCTTTGTTCCTATGCACCGAGCCTTGGGTAGATCTTCACCTGAGAGAATCCCTCTTCCTTCAATGGCCGCATTCGTGGCTGCAAGCCCAAAGGCGAAGAAGCCCTTCACATAGGCTCCGCCTGCCAGGTAGACCTTTTCGTCTGCATCGATGGTCAGAGGGGTCAGTCCCAAATCATAAATTCCGGGCCCGAAGTACAAGGTGTGCTGTGCGGAATTGAGTCGCGGAACAGTTTCTCCGGACGGCACAAATAAACCCGGCCTGACCGACAAGACATCAGGGTTCCTCGGGTCGGGTCGCCGGTCTTCGATGGGGTTGGCAAAGACCAGCATTGGATTCGTAAGATCTGTATCGTTGGCTTCCGTGCAGGTATCGCCGGTGGCGCAGAAATCCACTGCGAACTGGCCGGGATGGTGCAGAGTGAAAAGTACCGAATTGCCTTTGACGATGGGAATAATCTGCGCGTGACTGGGGAGAATACGAGCTGACTTAAAGGAATTGCTGTTTGTCACCTCAACGGTGACCGAGCCTGCAAACGAAAACGATGTCCACGAAGTGGCGTCCTCCAGGGTCGAGGAGCTACTGATCCCGCTCGGCTGGCCATTTGGCAAGAAGCCTGGATTTTGAATCTGATAAACAAAGGAGTTTACCGATCGACCATGGTGACCGAGGCGAATGGTGTATTGCGAAGAAGGAGTAATTCCTGCAGGAGTCGCATCGACCTGAAGAGTTCTGTCCAAAACCGCCTGCGCCTGTGGAGAGGCGGGCATTGCCGACGGGGCGCTACCGCTGGCATAAACTGCAAAGCAAACGCTCAAAGCCATAGGCGCCGCGCCGAAGCGCACAACCGCACGGAGTCCTGGCCTCTTGGCTTCGCATTGCCGAAACATATGCAACCGCCCTTCTTCAGCTGATTGAAGCGACCGTGCTTATTCTGCATGCCGAAACATGCGTGTACGTCATTCATATCTCAGAGTCACAACAGGATCAACTCGTGTCGCCCGTCGCGCAGGAATCCAGAGAGATGATGGACCCCAAGCATTCCTGGGATCAGGAGTGGTACACGGCAGGGGTTGAATGGCGCTACAAGCGCATTCTTATGCTGGAAACGTACTACCGGCGCGAGCACTGCTACACCTACCCCCTCAGGACTGAATGCAGGAGTCAAAAACGGCCAATGACCATGGACTCCACGACGCTCAACGCCAATGGTGACAATCAGTATCCGATTACGCTAACGGTTTCAAACGAAGGCGGAAGCGATCCCCTATCCCGCTAGTTTAGGGGTATTGTCGCCAATTCTTCCCCAATGCGGTCCGTTCGCGTATGGAACGACCGCCATCGAGGCGGGAGCCAGTTCCGTCATTGGATTGACGGGTAGTCTTTCTCCATTTTCCCATTGTTTCCGGGCATTACGACAGCGCCAGATTCATGTTGCTGATGGCCTCGTCGATCTCCTGCCTGCCCTTGAACCCGACCGTGGCACAGTCCACGCCCGCATTCTGGAAAGCGAACCTCATCGCCTTCACACGGTCGTCGTGACTATGCCCGAACTGACCACCGCCACACAACTTCATGCCGATCACACCCAGCCCTTCCTTCTTCAATTGGCGGATGTGATTGACTACCTCGCTCACGTTGTCGGGGTGGTTGGTGTCCTCATAGGTCGGCCCGTCCATGCGCGCACCGTTGTGGTTGATGCGGATCAGTCCCACGTTGAGCCACGTGGTGCCGGGCATCTGCCGCAGCGCCGGCAACCCGTGCACTGAGGCGCCATGCGTCCGGATGATCTTCCTCTCCTGTGCCTCAAGGATCCCGTCCTGCCAGCGCTTCGTGGTCTCCGGCCAGTCGGCCGTGTGCTGCCAGTGCAGCAGCATGATGTCAAAGTACTCGGTCTGCGAGATGTGCAGCAGCTCATCGAACTTGGCCTGCGGGTCAATCCCCTCGTGGAACGTAGTCACCTTGCTCATCAGCTGGTAGCTGTCGCGTGGCAAACCTTTCAGCGCCTCACCCAACATTCCCGGCGTCTGGTAGGCCTCAGCCGTCTCGAAGAAGCGGATGCCATGGTCGTACGCGTAGCGCACCAGTCGAGTGAACTCCTGCTGCCCCAGCGCGGCCTGCACCGCGCCGCCGTCCGTCCCCGTTCCGAAGGCCAGCCGCGTCACCTCCATCTTTGAGCGGCCTAGCACGACGGTATCAGTCGCGGTGTGCTTGACCGCGGCCAAGGGAAGGGTTCCTATGGTCGCCATGGCGCCGGCGGCGAGACCTGTTTTGAGGAAATTACGCCGTGTGATTGGACTCATTTCGATCTCCGCGGCTCAAGCCGCTCGGTGAGCCGGATGACTGGATCTTAGCACGCACGCAGGCGCAATGACCGCAAACAAGCTCTGACCACGAGTGGTTGCTGCAGATTAGCTCGAATCAATGCACGTCAAATTCCTACCAGTTAACGCAACTCTTATCAGACTTATCAGACCAAGTTCGAGTGCCCCTGCGAGGTTGCTGGGACGCCTTGGCGTTTCGGACGGCTGGGTTCGCGATTACACCTCTCGACACTCCCAGCTCGACCCAGGAGAAGTGAATCAGATTTCTTGCTTTTTAAATCGATCAAGCAAACGGTCGCAAGCGCGCACGGTGATGGCCATCATGGTGAGCGTGGGGTTCTGGCAGCCCGAGGAGACGAAGCACGCTCCGTCCATGGCGAATACGTTCCTCACGTCGTGGAGCTGACAGTAGGAGTCGGTCACCGAGGTTTTCGGGTCGTTCCCCATGCGCGCCGTTCCTAGCTCGTGGATCGCCATGCCAGGCTCGGCGACCGTTGACCCGATCTTGATGTTCGTGGCTCCGGCGGCTTCTAGCATTTCCGCGGCAGTCGCGGCCGCGTCGTCCATCAGGGCCTTTTCATTGTCTCCGTGGGTCATGGAAATATGCAGCGCAGGAATGCCCCAGACATCCTTCAGGGTCGGATCGATGGAGACAAAGTTGTCATCGCGCGCCAGCGATTCGCCAAACGCTCCCATCCCGATCCTGTACTTCCCCGCCTTAACAGCTCGCTTGTAGGCCGCTCCGAATCCTTCGGCCTCGAAGTCGAACTCCGCATCCGCCCCGCCTTGGAATCCATAGCCGCGGATGAAATTCGGCTGGCGCGTCGCCTTCGACGTGTTGCGGTAGCGGATGATGTAGATTCCGTTGGCGCGGTGCGGCGCGCTGTACGCATCGGGGGCATCCTTGAATTGCGGCAACTCTCCGGAAGCCCCTGCGCCAGTCACGTGGTCCATGAGCCCACGGCCGAGAAGACCGCTCGAATTGCCCAGCCCCGCCAGGTGGCTGCCACTGGTAGAGTTCAGCAGAATGCGCGTCGATTCCATCGCCTGCGCGCACAGGATTACGGCCTTTCCGCGAATCGTCTTCGTCTGCCGCGTCGTGCCATCGACAAAGGTCACGCCTTTTGCCAGGTTCGTTGCCGGATCCATCTCGATCTGCGCGGCGATGGCGTTTGTCAGCAACGTGCACTTGCCGGTCTTGAGAGCGTCCTTCACCGTGGTGAACGGGCTGCTGAAGTACGAAAAGGAAATGCAGCCGCGCTCGCATGTCCCGCAATAGTGGCAAGCCGATCGGCCATTGTGGGTCTCGGTGAGAATCGCCGTGCGCCCGATAGTGACTGTCCGCCCGAATTGCTTCGCGACGGCTTCGCGGAAGTGGCTCTCGCCGCAGGTCATCTTCATCGGGGACAGGAAATGCCCGTCGGGCAGCGCGTCATCGTTTTCCGCCGCGCCGCTGATGCCGACGTAGTCCTCGACCCGGTCGTAATACGGAGCCAGGTCCTTATAGGAGATGGGCCAGTCGTTTCCGTAGCCATCGAGGCTTGCTGCCTTGAAGTCGAGATCGCTCAGCCGGTAGCTCTGCCGCCCCCAGCATAGCGTTCGACCGCCCACAATACGCATGCGCTGCCAAGTGAACGGCTTTCCCACAGGCGTACTGTACGGATTGTCGACGTCATCGACAAACCAGTCGTAGTTGTACTCGGTGCATGCATAGCATTGCACCTGGACGGATCGCCGCTTGCGCCACTCTCCCGCGCCAGCCATGTCGCGGTACTTCAGCTGAAAGATGGGCTTGTGCTCGGTGAACTCACGCGGCGAGACATTGCGCCCGGCTTCGAGCAGCGCCACCTCAAGACCAGCTTCAGCCAGCTGTTTCGCCGCCCATCCCCCGGTTGCGCCCGAGCCCACTACGATAGCGTCATAAGTGCGAGTCAGCGGATCTTCGAAAAACATCACTCTGCGCGATCTCCCGTTCTAAGTGGCCTTGTGTTCGCCCGGCTGATGCTCGCAGCCGGTGAATGTCCCGCGCGCCGCCCATCCATCCCAGCCCTGCTCCTTCAAACCGATCGGAGAGCTGTAGTACGCGCCAGAAATCCAGGCTTTGAGGCGGCTGAAGTGCTGATACCCGGTATACGGAGCCTCCGATTGGCCCCAGGAAGACTGGAATCGCGGCCACGCCACCAGGTTCAGAAGATTGGTCTTCTCCTCGTCGGTCAGCTTGTCGAAGGTCGTCTTATAGTGCTCCATCGCCGTTGCGTCAAACCACACCAGCGAATCGAGGAACTCCTTCTGCACCTTTTCCGGTTCGGCCGCGATCACTAGATCGAGGAAGCGGTTCACCAGTGCGGCCTTCGCGCCCGGCGTGTCCGTGGCCGGAATGATCGCGTCGCTCAGAGCCGTCAGGGTCTCGCTCTGCTGCGCGTTGAGAAAGACAGGCGTCCAGTTCGCCCGCTCCAGTTCGAGCGAAGCGTCTTCACCGGCGGCAAAAATGCGCGCTCCCGCGTGAGGATTTACCGCCACTACGCCCATGGCCAGTAACGATTTGCGAAGCAACTCGCGTCGATTCATGCGTTGTTGGCTATAGTACTCGTCCGCAATGCAGGCATACACACCTCTAGGGCTTGACGATGTGAATCATTTCGAGTGATTGCGGATCGCTTGGCAGCTCCGTCTTTCCCGCCGGAAATTTGTTCGCGCTCAGAATATATGCGATAACCGCGGCGGTGTCCTTAGGAGTCAGCGTTCCCGGATCCATTGCCGGCATCATGACAATGGTCTTCATAAATAGATCGGCCACGGTCTGCCCGGTCCAGTTGTTCAGAAATACCGTGCCCGCCAGCGGAGAATTCTGCGGTTCCTCAAGCGCGTCTCCATGACACATGCCGCACTGGTTCTGATAAATAGCCTTGCCCCGCTGCGCCTCCTCTGCGGTATATACGCCATTCCGTATCGAGACCTGGTGAGGAGCAGCCTGCGCTAAAAGCATTTGCTGAAGTAGTCCAACGGTCAGCAGCATTCTCAGCCGTCGATATACTCTAGCCGGGCTCATAGATGCCTTTGTACACCAATTGAAGCCCAACGCGTTAGCTTACTTCTGTCGCGGGTGGCTCTCGCTGCAATTCTCATTCCAACTCGCGCAGGAATGCGCGTAGACCTCGCTGTCGCGTTACGCCGAATGATGAGCATGTTGAGGCATGTGTTGTCGAGGTGCTTTTTTATACGTAGAGACTGACATCGATTGTTCATCTCAGGCAAATGCGTTCGTTCACCCACCATCAGGGGCAGCAGTGCATCGCACAGCCGCACAGCTATGGCCCACTCCCGCCGCTGCTGCCGGTTTGCCTCCCAACTTCCCGCAAACGCCATTCAATCCCCATACATCCACCGCGCTAACCGCTTACTGCAAATCGCCGTATCCACACCGCTCCGCATCCACCACCCGGTGACCGCACATTTCTGCACGCGCAGCGCTGTCGATACGGCACTAGAGATTTCACGACAGTTAAGGATCTGTAGTGCGAGGTAGGTCGCGGCGCGATGGGATTCTCCCGCAAAGAAGCGGCCCTTACCCCTCGGGACCCGCCATGGTGCTCCTAGTGCTGGACCTACTTCGATTCCTTAGTGATCGCGTCCGCAGCGTTGCCGGCCACGACCCAGCTTGCCGACCCGGCCACGACGGCTTCATCCTCAAACCAGAGGAATCCGAAGTCGTCGATGCACTCCGGAAAATCCGGCTTGATGATGATGTATCCCGGAATCACGGCGCCCGGAATGTAAGCGTTGTCAGCGCGGTTGTTGCTGTACGTCTTCGTCTTCGAGACAGTACCGACGCCGGCTACATACGAAGTGCTGGATACCGGGTGCGTGCCGAGGATGTAATTGACAGCGCGAAGTGTGTATTCGGGGCTCACAAGATCCGGAAACGCCTGATGCAGGAAGTACATCCGGATAGCCATGTCGACCACGGCGCCTGATCCGCCCCAGGTGCCGAGGCTCGCAGGCACGCCAAACGGGGTGGCGTCCAGCTGCTTGTCCAGATCCGCCATGTATGTCCTCACCCCTTCCTTCATTTGATCTTTCGCGCTCGCGTCCAGATAAGGCAATGCTCGGACTGCCGTCCAACCACGGAAACCCATCTGTTGTGGGGTGATCATCTGAGGGAATAACTCTTTGAGACGGGATTTGTAAGGCTCGGCACCATTGGTGGCAATGGTCAATTCCAGAGCCGCAGCCCAGTCCTGTCCGAGGTTAAATCCGCCACGGCCGAAGCTGGCCGGCGGAGCTGTTTGGGCGCTAGTCGTACCAGAACCGGTCGGACCCCGTCCGTTACGGCTGCCTTGAGCGCCGGACACCACCCCCTGAGAAGCAGCCAGCACGCCACCTCCGGGAGCACCTGCGGGAGCCGCTCCGCCTAAGCCGCCGCCCGCCGGATTCTGCGTTGGGTGAGCCTTCTCGTCGTTCCACGCTTTGATCGCGGTCTCGAGGCAGTCTTTCGCTAACGGGTCGTCCCAGCCTTTCAGCACATCGGCCGCTGCAGCCAGGGCCGCGATGGCATTCCACTGGAGGAAGGGATTCGTAGTGGAGAAAATCCAGCGGTCGTCCGGCTTGCCGGAGTAGTCGCCGTTCACTTCGTTCGGACCGAGCTTCGGGTCATAGATGCGGCCGTCGGTTTTCGATGCTCCGTCGCCCAGGTGCGTATATTGGCGCAGATCTGGTTCGTGAGTGCCGCGGATCGCATGGCCTATATTGTGGTACTGCGCCAGGATAAGCAGTGCGCCGTGCTTGACTTGCTGCACCGTATCCGGAACGCCATCGGGACGGTGCATCTCAACCTCACGCGCGACTTCATCCACCGTAAGCTCGTCGTACTTGAGATTGAATTCGCGATACGCCAGAGCCAGACTCTGAATTACGCTCAGTTGCGCGGGCTCCTCGAGGTCGAAGTCGCCGGCATCATACCAGCCGCCCACGTTCATCCCAGGAATGTGATCGCCGCCTTTGTACTTCCCGTCGGTTGCCGTAGCCTGATTCCAGCCGTCGAATTGCTCCCCAACGACGGGCGCCAGACGGCCATCATCCAGGTGCGAAGCGCCGTGCCACACGCGGTAGGCTTCGCGAACGGAAACGTGATCCATCTGCTCAGCAAGGTGATGGTCCAGGCTGTCCTGCCAGATGTTAGCGTAAGCGTCCTTGGAGATGGGGAAGGGCGCCGTGCGCTGGTCTGCGTACTCGATTACATAAAGGCCGGGGTCCTTGACCGGAGTGAAGTCGAATTTCGAATAAACGTAGCGCAGCCAGGGCGTTGAAGGCGTGATCGGGCCCTCGAACGCCTGCTTGTAAGATCCGTCTTCCATCAGGCGCAGCACTTTGGCCGTCTTCGGGCCCTTGTACTTCGGGTCGAGTTCGAGCACCGCCACCTTGGAGAAACCCGGCACATAACCGACCTGGCTGTGCGCGATCATTGGCGGCCGCGTCCAGTTCGGAATCACGTCCGGCCTGATGTGCCATACGATGGCGCCGGTGGTCTTGCCCGAAGGGATCAGCGAACGCAACACGAACCAGCCGTTCTGCGCGCGGTTGCGTCCATCGAACAGCATGATGTCTGTTGTATCCGACTTAACGTTGACCCGGGCCAGCGCGTCGTCGACCCCCAAAGTAATGCTCTTGCCTTCGGCAAACGGCAGCGGCTGAGTGTATCCCTTTGCCTTCTCCCAGTCCTCCAGGTAGTACGCTTTTTTCGGTTCATCAGGCAGCGGCAACACCTTAACCATCGGATCGTCAGGCGTTCGCGGGAAGATGCCGGCTTTGGTTCCGTCCACCAGATAAGCCTTGCCCATGTAGATTGAGGGCAGGAACTCCAAGTTGAAGCCCGCCCGCCCAGCCAGTTTCTGCGGTAGCGGCTTGTCGAGATTGATGCTGACCTTCACGCCTCCTGGTTCCGCTGCGACTTCCAGGGTGTAGCTTAGATCGAAGGTCGGGAAAGCGAGATTGGCGGTGAGCCGGTTGTTCGCCTTATCGGCCTGACGACCTTCTAGGGTTGCTACCAAATCCCACTGCTCAGGCGTTGGCATCAGGCGCACGTCGCCATTAGTGGCGATGCGCTGGCCGTGGAGAATCATCTCCATGGCCGTGTTTTTTTGGTCTACGAAAACGGGATGGTACGTGCTGTCGTAGAGAAATACGCTAAAACCCTGAGTGTCGAGGTAATTCTTGTCGGTCACTCTCATGGCGAAATCGGCGCCGAACAGACTCGGGCCGGAGGTCAGGGCCAAGAGGAAACACACTCTAATTAAGGTGAGCATCGATTGGGGTCAAACCGCTCCTTCGCCTCAACATAACATGACATGCACGCCGTCTCGGCGCCGTTTGTTCTTGCACGCGTAGGGATTCTGAAGGGAGCTGCTAAACGGTGGGTACAATCACCAATCGAAGATGATGAGATATGACTTGGCGATGGCCAAGGTTTCGTCGTGTTCGCCGGGCGGAACTCCAGGTTCTGACAGAGCGCGCGCAGCCGACCCATCATTCCTTATCGGTTCGGTGAGTGCGTTGGCGGAGATAACCGGCCAAAAATCTGAATCAACTCTTAAGAGCTGTTTATAAGAAGCTATATTTTCTTTCAGTTGGATTTCTTCAGGAGGAGGGGCTCCGTTTCCAGCTGAGAT
>JBAVYX010000142.1:0-6916 GCA_049588475.1 Silvibacterium sp.
ATGTGTGTCCATCGACAACAAGAATATTTAGGGGTGACCTAGCAATCGCAGCCGATGATAAGCGCGCCATCACTATCGTTGTGATCAGCACGTATACCATGAACGGCAATATTAAGATTGGGTGTCTTGCAGCGGCAAATACGCCGACTGTAGCACTGAACTGATATGAACAGACTGATCCAAATGCGATTGTGCTGATCGTTGTGCTTCGGGAACACGTCGAACAAGCTCGCGTACTGATCACGGCGGGTACATTGCACCCATATCCCATAATCACTCTAATGATGTCTCGGCCCGAGAGACCAACTTTACGGCTAATTGGATGCATCGCGACGCTTATGGTATCGAGCAATCCGCTCGCTTTATATGCACCTAGAAATACGGAATATAAGAGAACTGTTGGAATGGCCCATACAAAAAGCAGCGGCCCCATAGTTACTAATCCATAGTTTCCAAATAGTATTTCGTGCCATAGGGACGGCAGATTTGGCGCGTAGAATGAGAGAGGAGAGGTCAAGTGCTCTACTAAAGGATCGATAAAACCGGCCACTGTATTTGCGACCCAAGTCGCTGCTACTGCCGGGGTAAATAGTAGTAGTAGCGAGAGGGCAACGCCATAAGCTTTCTTATCGAATAGGGTTTGCTTTGGAACTGCTAACCAGCTAATGGAACTAACACAGCTCTTTACACTTAGGATCGCTGGCGCTTTAAGAGCACTCAAAACTGCATCTCGTTGTGACTCAGTGATCTTGCGTGCATCCAGAGCTATAACCGGGACGCCAAGCTCCGTTCTTAGCTGGATCAATAGTTCCTGAGCTCGAGGCAGGTGACTGACTTTATCCCAAAATGTTAAAACAACTACAGAAGGATGTCCGCAAACCATAGTTAGAGCATCGTTCAAGTCGGAACCGATGTTTGTACTTTGAACCAGAAGAAGTACCGTGTCCTCATTTCCAAGGTGTTGTAACGCTAACTGAGTTGTCAAGGTGTCCGACCCGTATAAAATCCCGGGCGTGTCTATGAATTCGAAATCGCCGAACTCGTAGCTGTCGCAGTCAACTGTCGATCCCCGAAAATTCTCAGGAGTTGCATGGCAGTGAGTTATCGAACTAATTAATTGAGACTTACCGACGCTTTCTTTACCGATCACAACTACTGTTCGCGTCTCCGTTGCTGCATTAATCATCGTGTGGCTCTAGCAATCGGCAAATTCTCAGCGTTGAGAACGATCAACGCAGTGCATCCAAGAGTCCGTGCTGATAAATAGCTATTGTTATCGGAATAGTTGTGGATCAGGCTGCCAAGCCAGCTCTGCCAGTAATCATCTGTTCAACGATCGACCACGCCCTTGGAATCTTGCCGTAATTGAGTTCCTCTATAACTAGCTGAGAGCTTCTTAAGGTTGTAACGGTGTCCCTATTACAGTGGCAACCATTTCCGAACAGGTACCATCCCGGCTGTATACGGTCCTGCCTCTTTGCGATCGTAGGATCTTGATTCCGAATGTGTTCCAAAAATAAATACTTTCCATTTGGACGCAATACGCGAGCAATTTCCTTAAGCACTACAGTCGGATCCTCTGCACTGCACAAGATCATTGTGGCAACCACAGTATCAAAATGACAGTTGGGGAAGGGTAAGTGTTCGGCCTCTGCTTGGACAACAGTAGTATTTCGTCGTCCGGAGAGCTCTACTTTTCGGCGAAGCACCTCTAACATGTGCGGGTACGGCTCAGTCAGCGTTAAGTCGGTTACTCTCTCTGGATAATGCGCTAGGTTTAATCCGGTGCCAGTTGCAATTTCGAGAGTGGAGCCTCGCGAATGAGACACCAGTTGACGCCTGCTCTCGGAAAGCCCTTCAGCTTCGGCATTGCGAATGAAGCGGTCGTAAGCTCCTGCGAAAATGAACTTACCATAGGTCGCATCATAGAGAGTTTGGATAAGCCTATTACGAGTGATCATAAGTGTCCTGACACACAGATGCGTGATGGCGTATCTGCCGCCCGATTGAAATTCTCTCTACTGAGTTATTTTGATGTGAGGCCGAAGGCCCTAGATACGCAATGAGTCTCACGATCATGCTGCGCGATCGTACTCAGACAAGCAGCACTAAAGCCCTTTTCAAAGCAGTCATTTTTTTCGGCGCATTCGAGAAGGGCATTCCAGCAATCGGTCAACAGCTTCGTATCAGCTTTCGCAACATGGGGGCCCGTGAACTTGAGAGTCAACACATCGGCTGACTTGTCTACGTGAACTTGATAACGAGCCATGATGGACCTCCCTCAAAATCGACTTAGTGTACCACGAAATAATGGTACGTCAAGGAAAAACATGTTACTTTTCCAATTTTATCCGGCTGGTACTAAGTGCCACGGAGACATCGCCCTCGAGGCGCTTGCGCATTTTCAACCATCGGGGCCGCATCTAAATTTGCAAGGGATTGCGAACCCGCTTCATCGATGAGGCGTTAGAAAGAGCAGTGAAGAATGGCGCACAGCGCAGGTTGCCATCCTCGCGCCGGCTTCGGCACCCGTGCTATCGTTTTCACGACCTGCTCACACACTGCAGGGTTATCGAGGTCGATGTGGCGTCGACTCAGGCTTACAAGAGACGTCGCGTATATGAAGTCTTGCCTGACCTGATCACGAATGTAACCTACTGCTGCAATCGTTTTTGGCAACGACGACCTGATGGATGGCTTGCGCTGGGCTGGATTCGTTGCGGAGCGAAAGACCACTTACGTCTGGGAGGGCGTCTGCATGTACCTTCCGGAACAAACGTGCGCAACACCCTCGCGGCTATTGCACTGTATTCGGGTGGTGCCGGCAACACCCTGGCGTTGGAAGTCCCGCTTTCAGCAAACAGTCCTGAAATCACCCGGGGCTATGCGACTCGCAAGAATGGTTCGACTTACGCCGCACATGTCCTTGAAAGGCTTCGGACTCAAGCGCAGGTCCGGCCGAAGAACTGCCAGGCGGCTTTCTTGATGGACAGAAAGCCGTGGCAGCCGCAGGCGGCACCTATTGGTTCGCTGAGTTGACCGTTATGGAATCGCCGAAAGATCGTCAGACCATCTCTTAACGATTGTTTCCTTGTTCGTGGGCTCTGTCGATCTCGATCCATGCACGATCGCCAAACCACTTATTGACAGGCTGCTGAACGTTTCCCCGGCGACCGGGACAACTGGCACAGACTTCCCGTAGGCTATTGAATTCATTGGCGTCCCCGGCGGGATTCGAGCCCGCGTTAACGTCGTGAAAGTAACCGGTCAACTCGCAACAATAACGCATTGTTGAGAATCAGAATGCATCGGGACCCTAAGTGCTCCACAGACGTCCGCGGGGTGATGATAGACAATACACGGGGCAGTCCCGCCGACTCCTCTGTAGGTTCTTGTGCTAGTATTTGCACCGGTCACGATGTTTAGTTTTCTTTGTGGCCCCGGTTTCATGACTTATCCAATAGACAATGGTTTTTGGTTTCTTTGTAGAAGGAGCCCCAATGACCGCAGGAAGGAATGTTTTGAATCCTCTGACGCCAGCGCAAATACTAGCGGAGAGTGAACGCGTTGCTGTGGAGCTCTTGGCGCCGACCGCGGACGAGACCGATCGCTTACGACGGTTTCCGCACAAAGCCCTTGAGGAACTCGGGAAAAAACAAATCTTGGCGCTGATGGTCCCGAGCGAATTTGGGGGCTCTTCTGGGTCACTGTTAGAGATGGCGGCTGTGCTCGAAACCCTGGCCCAAGGTTGCGCCTCAACCGCCATGGTTGTGCTCATGCATTACTGCGCAACCGCCCTTCTGGCAACAAAGGCGTCGCAGGAACTAAAGGAGTCTGTTCTGCCTGCCATTGCCCGCGGCGAACATCTCTCCACGCTCGCTTTCAGTGAGCCAGAGTCTGGAGGACATTTCTACGCGCCGGTTAGCCGAGCGCGTCAGCAGAATAGTAGCATCGAGCTGAATACCTTCAAGAGTTTCGTCACTAGCGCTGGAGAAGCAGACAGCTACATCGTTTCTACACTCAACCAGGACGCCGTCGGGGCACGAGATCTCGACCTTTATTTTGTCCCTCGCTCCGCAGCAGGCGTGGAACCCGCAGGGCCTTTTGAAGGACTGGGGCTGGCCGGAAACGCCAGCGGACCGCTGAACTTCAAAGAGGTACTCATTCCGCTCCAGAATCGTTTGGGGGAAGAGAAGACTGGCCTTGGCGCCATGCTAGAGATAGTGCTACCCCACTTCCAGGTTGGATCTGCAGCGGTTTCTGTCGGCATTGCGAGCACTGCCTTACAACGCACAATTGATCATGTGACAGCCAGAAAATACCAACATTCGAGTCAAAAAGCGCTGGCACTAATTCCGAGGGTGCAGTTCTTGGTAGCTGAGATGACGATAGAACTACGCTCCGCGCGCGCATATCTTTATGAAACAGTACGCAAGGCGATGGCGGGGGAGGCGAACGCCATGTTAGATATCTTGGCGGTAAAAGCCAAAGCTGCAGAAGCCAATCTGGCAGTAGTCTCACGCGCTATGACGTTAGGAGGCGGTGCTGCCTTTGGTCACCGAGGGGGCCTGGAACGGATTTTCCGTGACGCTCAAGCGAGTGCAGTCATGGCTCCTATGACGGATGTGCTGAAAGATTTTATTGGCAAAGCAGCTTTGGGACTGCCTCTATTCGGGGACGTTGAATCATGAACATTGGGAAGCCGACCAAAGACGTAATACGAATCGGTGCCGTCGCTTATGACGCGAAAGTTGTGACGATCTGGGAAGGATTTAAATCCTACTTCGAGGCCCGCGGAACCAAGATTGACTACGTATTTTATTCAAACTACAACGCTCAAGTGGACGCACTGCTGAACGACGAAATCGAGATCGCGTGGAATTCTCCACTGGCCTGGATCAAAGCCCAGCTTAAAAGTCACGGAGACTGTCAGGCATTGGCTATGCGAGACAGCGACCGCGATCTCACAACCAAGATTCTCATTCGCAAAAATTCTGGGATTGAAAATTTGACAGAACTCAAAGGGAAGACTATTGCGGTGGGAGCGATAGACTCTCCGCAGGCTACTCTGATTCCTCTCTCCTTTGTGGCAGCGGCCGGTGTTGAGCCAGGAAAAGATTGTCAGGTTCTCTACCACAACGTCATGGTGGGCAAACACGGTGACCACATTGGCGGTGAGCGCGATGCTACCCGCGCGCTAGCCAGTGGCAATGCAGATGCCGCCTGTATTTTGGACGGTAACTACACCAACTTTGTGAACGAGGGTACTCTTGATCCCGGCACGACCGAAATTCTAGCCAGTACTCCTCCTTACGATCACTGCAATTTCACTACAAAGCGAGATATACCGGATGTTAGACGGCGTATGTTCACGCAAACTCTTCTAGATATGTCTTTCCAGGATCCCGAGGTCAGGCCGTACATGGACATGGAGGGTCTTAAGCAGTGGGTCCCGGCGCGCACCACCGGTTATGAACAACTAGAGCAAGCGGTTACGAGATTCGAATTCTTCGCTGAACGGTTAGTCGTAGGCACACAATAACAATCATCCGATGAGAATACATGCGCAATTAGACTTGGAGGATCTTGGTCTCTATGAGGGTGCTGGCGTTCTGCTTCGGCGTGCTTTGCATCCGCTCAAAGAGGGTGAATGGCTTGAAGTCCATGGAACAGCTCGTGATCTTGGACATACTCTGCCTCCTTGGAGCCGGACGGAGGGGGATTCCTATCAAACAGGGGCTGATGACTATACTCACCACATTCGGCGTGGTCATGCTGCTCTCATCACAATAAAACCATCCGGCGTTGCCGAATCCGCTGATCCTTCCTGGGGCCTCGCCCCTAGGGGGGCCGCCATAGAGCCCGGCGGACCGCAATTTGCATTTACCCTAAGCGCGAAGCGGAACGTCTGGGCCGAAGAGCTTTCCACCATCTACCGACAGGCAATTTGCAATCAATGGTCGGTGACGAAAGACATTCCTTGGACCGAACTGCCTAAGCTAGCGGAGGAAGTTGAGGCGGCGGTTTGCCAAATCATGACGTTCTTGACCGAGAATGAATTTGCCGCACTCTATGTTCCTGCCCGATTTATTCCTCGCATTCATCCTCATTACCGCGAAGTAGTCGAGGTTTTGGCGGTTCAAATAACTGATGAAGCCCGTCACGCCGAAGCCTTTACCCGTCGCGCCGAAGCCGGGGGGAAGGGGCTGGGAACTACAGCCTGCAGCGGTCAACAATCATTGCAAACCCTTCTCGAAGAACCGGACTTCACCACAGCCATATTTTTGCTATGTGTGATGGGAGAAGGAACCTTCTTAAGCTTGCTTGGGTTTCTAGAACAACACGCTCCCGATCCGGTTACCAAGGCCCTAATGCGCTTCGCCCATCGCGATGAAGCCAGACATGTAGCATTCGGAAACGCCCACCTGCGCTATGTTTTGCGACGCGAGCCGGAAAAGCGGACAGCGTTGGCATTGGCGGTTGAACAGCGAAGCCGAATGCTGGCTTCTGTCTCAGGGCTCAGCTCTTACGTGCACGATGCTCTGGTCGTGCTGGCCGGTGGCGGGTTGGTTCCATGTCAGGTGCGGCAAGGGACAAAGCTGGTGACCGAACTGCAGCGCGAAATGGACCGTGCTCGGCGCGAACGATTGCAAAACCTCGGATTTGAAAAAGGGCAGGCAGAGCGACTATCGGCATTCCATACCAAGAACTTCATGTGAACCCAAGACATGTGGATGTGTTGCAACTTTCAGGGCTGCTGGCGGTGACGTGAAAGAATCGCGAAATGATAACCCGACCCGCGCTCTTCAAATGGCGTCAGACCGAACCCGCCCTCATACTCTGCGCGGTCCGGTGGTATCTTCGCTATTCTCTCTCGCTGCGCGATGTTGAGGAACTGCTGGAAGAGCGCGGTCTC
>JBAVYX010000143.1:0-9119 GCA_049588475.1 Silvibacterium sp.
GTACAGCACATGCCGCGTCTGCAGCACGCATTTCATTCAGATATCCTTGCCGTATTCGAGCAATTTGTCTTTATGGCCGGCGGCCGTAATACGGTGAAGACCAAGCTGACGGAATAGCGGCAGCAGGACTTCTTCGATCAGTTCATCTTCGGAAGCCCGATCGATGTACGAAACCAATTCTTCTCGCTTCTTTAGTTCTGCAGCCGAAAACGGTCGGTGCGGGTTTGGGCCTGGCATTGCGATCGTGTTCGTCGCGATGTGCCGCAGGTAACACTGTTTGTCCGGCCCCGTAGAAGGCTTCAAATCCCTCTCGCGTCAGTTCGATATTCAGAATCGCAAGGGCCTTCTCGTTCCGCCCCTTCATTTAGGGCATCGGTGGGATCCATTAGCGTGCGGAAGACGCACGCAAGAGTGTCCGGCGGTGTGTTGGTATTGGGCTGTGGATCTTTAAGGATTTTTGCGAGCGTTTCAGCCCCCCAGTAATTGCGCGTCGTGCCGTCATGAACGTAATTCGTTCACAGTCCCCGAAGAATCGGGTGATAATGCTGCTGCTTCGATAGTGAGACAGGCTGTCTTCACCCTCGAAGTTGCCGCAGATCATATCGCAACCGCCATCAAGGTCCGCTTCTTGAATTCCATTTCGGAGAGCCCTTAGTTATGCAACATATCTCAGAGAAGGCTTCTTCATCTTGAGCCATGAGCTCGAGCTTCGACGGGTTAGGATCGTTTGGTTTCATGCAGCATTTCGATCATAGACATCCGGAGTGTCCTTCAATCCGTGGAAGCAATGGATACATGGAGCAAACTCCTCCATGCCGCTCGAACGGAAGGAAGCTGGGCTGTTCCCGCACGGCCAGCCCATCGGCCCACTTGGTTAGTTTGGTAGCAATTTGGTAGCAAATAGCGCCCAGAATATCGGTTTTTACCCTCTGTTCCGGCTAATAACCCCTTTAGGATCATCATCCGGCTGCCAGAGCGCTACCTTGACACGGTAGAGGTCAGGAGTTCGAGTCTCCTCGTGCCTACCATCTTTTCAATCACTTACAGCAATCCTGCTATTCTCCACGGTACGCAACGGTACTGAACCTATCAACAATTCAATGTGTTTCTGACTTGCCTGACGCTTATCAGCGGATACCGCCTGCGTGTAAATGTCCAGGGTTGTGCGGCTGTTGGCGTGCCGGAGCAGTTCCTGTGCGACTTTTACATCGACACCGAGACTGCGGAGATTGGTTGCCAGACTGTGCCGGAAAGAGTGCCAGCCGATGACTTTGTTGACTCCTGCCCGCAGCAGAGCCGGACGTACAGCCTTCTTTAGCACCATGTCCGGCTGCAGGGGTTGGCTTCCATTCTTCCGGATTGATGGGAACAGAAAGTCCTCATCACGGTTATAGGGGGATTGCGATCTCCATTCCAGCAATCCGTGACAAACCGTCTGATTCAACGGAACGGGCCTCCTGCTGGCTGTCGTCTTCGTGTCACCGAAGTGGTTCCCGACGTATGACCGGGTGATCGCAATTTCCATTTTGAACAAGTTGATATCACACCAACGGAGTGCGAACAGTTCCGAGCGTCGAAGCCCCGTTGAGCCTGCCAGCATAACCATGACACGTTCACGGAGTTCCAGCTCCTTTAGCAGGGCTTGAAACTCGCCAGGAGTGAGCACATCAGGTTCACGCAGGCGCTTTGATGAGCAGCGCACCTTGGAGATGGGATTAAAGGTGATCCATTCGTACCTGATGCCATGGCTGTAGACCGCGGACATGAGGTTGCGGATTTTTGTTCTCGTACCAGGTGCAAGGTCGAGACCGTCAAGCCATTTCTCGACGGCAACGGCCTTGACATCCGATAGCTTGTGGTCCTTCCACTTTGGCAGCACATACAAATTAAGGAACGACTTGTGAACCTGTACCGTTGCGTATGCTTTACGCTCCAGTGTCAGTTCGCGCTGCACATAGTGGGTTACGAGGTCGCTTACCGTCTCCGGCGAACGTACCCCTGTGTTGATCTTTGCGCGAAGAGCAAGGACAGCTTTCTCAGCGTCACGACGGCGAGGTAGCTCCTTTACCGTCCCGATTTTCAGATTGCGATGAACGCGTCTTCCGTCCACGTCTTCGTAGAAGCGGAATAACCAGCTATCATCTGTCGTTTTGTTCTTCACAAGTGTGAGACTTCCATTTTGAAAGCGATTGCTACCAACCATAATTCTCCTTGGCTGGAGCATCGGCGACTGTGCCGAGTGTAGCCGTACCCGAACGGCGTGACAACATCCATCGTTCAAGGTCACTTTCAAGAAATCGCCAGAGTCTACGCTTACCCTCGCCAATCGGATATGAAGGCAGGTAACCTTCCCGGGCCCAACGAGTGACAGTACGGCTGTTAAGGCCACCCAGATATTCAGCAGCTTGCGCCGGTGTAAGAAATTTTTCGGCTATTGTCTTCATGTTTACCCGCCCTTCCTGGTCCGCATCTATCACGAAAGGCTTGAAAAATCTAGCTGTACGTGTATGCCGCGTACATGCTTTTTCAAGCGCAATAGCGAACATTGCGGTGCGTGCCTACTCGGACATGTAGTGTGCGCTATCCATCTCCCTCTGGCGCAATCATGCCTTTGTTTTACGCGGGTGTCCAAGACCTTCTACGTCAAGGTTGATGCCGCTGGGGCATCAACAAGGAACGCTGCGGAATTCTTGAGGGAAGACGGGAGGAGCACGGGAAATCGAGGAGGTTTTGGAACTACTGGTTCAGAATTCAAGAGCTCTCACTTTGCAGACAGGCAGACACCAAGGTCTTAAAATCGGCATCCACTGATTAAAATCGGCATCCACTGATATGGTTGGGATCACAAGCTTTTGTGGCACACGTCGACAGCGGTTTGGGATTCTGGAGCCCTTCGGCCCTCGTAATCTCACCTTCGGTCCCCTCATGATTTTAGGGTAGACTGATGCCACTTATGACCGAACCAGCGACGAAACCTCTCGTTTTCATAAGCTACGCTCGAGCCGATACGGACTATCGACCATATCGCGAGGAAATGAAGACGTTCATTGAGGATCTCAGCGCAAAGGTCGCCGAGATGTTTGGCGGTGTACCTCGCGAGGAGATCTGCTTCTTTGACGAATCAAGTATTGAAACGGGAACTATCTGGCGCAACGAGCTGTCCTACGCTCTGAGAACCGTTCGAGTTGGCGTATCAATTTATTCGCCATCATATTTCACCAGTAAATGGTGCGGCAAAGAGTTCCAAGTATTTCTGAATCGCGCAACATCAGGACTCTCGGCGCCAAATGCCCCGGTCGGAATTGTGCCAGTTTTGTGGACGAAATGTACGATGTTGCCACCTTGCGTTCAACAGATTCAGTATCTTCACGATGCATTACCAACCGAATACAAGGAAGTAGGTCTCCATCAGCTTCTCTCGCTAAAAGTGTACAGCGATCAATATAAGTTGTCGGTTAAGGCGATCGCAGAGAGCATCATTTCCACGGCCACTACAACTGCATTGGCGCCTCTTCCGGTCTTGGACCTTGAGAATGTCCCGTCGGCATGGGATCAATTGTCGGCCGCTGATCCCGAATCTCATAAGGAAGGATCCATAGCGAAAACCTGCTTCGTGTTTGCTTCAGAGCGTGGTTGGGATTGGCAGCCATACCCGGAAAAGCGCAAGGTCGGTGCCATGGCTCAGCAAATTACCGGGGATCTCGGCCTTCGCTACGAAGAGATACTTTATGACGCAGACCTGCCAAAGAAACTGAAGGAAACGCGGGCCAACAGCGTCCCAACCGTTTTAATCGGTGATCCCGACAGCCTTCTGAATAGAGCCTACTCGCACCCCATGAGTGATTACGACGATCTCTATTTGCTTAATTGTGGAGCACTCGTGCCTTGGGATGAGCACTCAAAGGCCACCGCCGAGAACGATCCGAGATGGCTGAACCTTACCAATCACGTCTGCCATCAGAAGACAAGGGTGCCCCCTCCGAACCATGAATGGCGTTCGATTTTCTCACAGGATGACCTGGAGCTGAAGACTCGCACGATCATTGAAAATATTCGGTTGCGGCTATTGCAGCAGATCCTTTCCGACGATCGGTCGGCCGCACCGGATGGCCAATCTGGTTCGGGAAGTGTAGGCATCCTAAGGGCAGAGAACAAAGGACTCATGGATAATGCCGCTGCGAAAGGGATTCGCATTGACTCTGCACCGCAACTTGAAGGGCCGTCCAAATGAGCCCGCCGTCCACTCAATCCGGACGTAGTGGGAAGATCGTGACTTTTTACTCCTACAAGGGGGGAACTGGCAGATCCATGGCGCTCGCTAATGTCGCCTGGCTCTTGGCGAGCTGCGGCTGCCGAGTCCTAACGATTGATTGGGACCTTGAGGCGCCGGGTCTGCACCGCTACTTCGAACCGTATCTCGACGACAGGACGCTCGAACACAGCACGGGCTTAATGGACTTTACCTTGGCATTTGCGACTGCTGCCGTCTCCGGCCAACCGAAGGCGGACGATGCCGAATGGTATGGACAATACAGCAACCTTCTGGCGCACGCGGTTTCTATCCGGTGGGATTTCCCAGGTAACGGCACCCTAGATTTCGTACCTGCTGGACGGCAAGACGCTGCCTATGCTAATCGCGTCAATTCATTCAACTGGCAGAATTTCTACGAGCTTCTGGGCGGAGGAGTTCTGCTCGAAGCCGTCAAGGAAAAGTTACGCAAGCTATACGATTTCGTCCTGATTGACAGTCGGACGGGGGTCAGCGATACCTCTGGCATCTGCACTGTGCAGATGCCAGACGAGATCGTGGTTTGCTTCACACTAAACCGGCAGAGCATTTATGGTGCGGCCGCGGCTGGGCGTTCCGCATTGCAACAGCGCAAGACTCTGGAAGGCTTAGCAACTATCAAGGTGTGGCCGGTTCCCATGAGAATCGAGTCTTCTGAAAAGGACCGTCTCGAATTCGCTTATACCTTTGCTAGAACGATCTTTTCCGGGCTGATGCATCACCTCAATCCCGAGCAGATCGATGATTACTGGGGCAGCATTAGTGTTCCGTATGAGCCCTACTATGCCTACGAAGAAATCCTCTCGGTCTTCAAAGATCGTCCGAAGCAATCTAATTCCATCCTTTCCATTATGCAAGCGATATCGCAACGTTTGAATGGGGTCGAACTGCTTGCTTTCAAGCCAATCGATGAAAGTTTAAAGAGTCAGGGCTTGGCCGCATATACGTCCAGATCTGCTTGGGACTATGTTGGCGAGTTGATCCTTTTGGCCGAGGAGTACCAAAGGATAAGACAAACGATGGAATCCGGAGATTCTCGGACCGAACAGATGAATTCGCTGGTCGGCCGGGCGCGGATTCTCAGCGGGCAGCGCGATACTGGCCAGGTCGCAGAGCATCTTTTTGGCAAGGGTACGGACGGATGCCGCCTTGTAGGACTGGCCTTGGCGCGTGCGGAACCCCAGCGACGCCACGTCGATATGGCTCTAGATGGGATTTCCAGATCCAAATCGGCGTTTGAGCAATTTCACGCGTTGCGGCTTATCCAAGAACTCATCACCTTAGTCGATCCGACCGCGATCCAACAAGTGCGCGTTGCCATTGAGGAACAGCTCAACAAAACTATCACCACAGGCGACCCCAGTCGTTGGCGTCTCGCAGGACAAATCCTTGATTCAACCAGCGCTCTTCCGTCGAAAAGCTCCTGGTCACGAATCGGTGAGACCACGCCAGCCGCGTTGGGGCTGCACACAATTATTCTGAACGATTGCACTCCATCGATGTCTTTCGTAAGGTACGAAGATGTTCAGGAACGTTACGGTCGTTTCGTAACGACGCGCGGTGGTCACCAAGTAGACCTTCCTCGTAAGTTTCGCGTAGCGAAATACCTTATCACGAATCAGCTTTACATGGACTTTGTCTTGGCAAGTGGATACGAGGACGATGACCTCTGGACCGTGCCAATAGGTTCCCGCAAGGTCTTCCTTACAGCTGATGGCCGGACAATGGGCCCAGGAGGCTGGCTCACTTCGCAGACTTGGCCCGACGGAAAGGCCGAGCATCCGGTTTGCGGAATTTGTTTCATTGAGGCTCAAGCATTTGTGAAGTGGCTGAATCGCAGCGCGCCACCCGAGCAGAACTGGTGGTGGTCACTTCCGCCTGAGGACCTTTGGGAGTTTGCGGCCCGCGGAGAAGCAGGCCTAATCTATCCTTGGGGGGATGCGTTCGATCCTACGAAATGCAACTCCTCTGAAAGCGGCGCTGGGACTACGACCGAGGTAACTCGTTTCGCTAATGGGGTGAGCCCGTCAGGATGTTTCGACATGGCCGGCAATGTCTGGGAATTCGTACAGACCACCGACAGCAGAGCAGACTGGTGCGTATTGCGAGGTGGATCTTACAAGAATAGCGGCGCGGAATTACGCAGCTATCTTCGCTTGATTCGCGTACCCCAAGAACATCGCCCACCTGATTTCGGCATCCGGCTCGTTCAGATCGAAGGCCTAGGGGACCCGGTACTCTCATAGACCACTCAAGGCTTCTTACATTTTGGCAGAGTCATAGGCTGGTCGCCTTCCGGAATGAGAATCCGACAGTGAGCAACTAGCGAAGCACTCGAAGATTCAATAATCTGTTCGTGATTGCGGCGATACTCACATTAAACCGTTTCCCCAGGAAGATGATTGCCTCTTCGTCATCCAAATCAAGGTCGTTCTTCTTAATCTCCTGCTGTACGAGGCTTCGGGGCATCAAGAAGGCAGCACCAAGCTGATTGGCTTCGACCTCTTCATGATCAACACCTCCGGCAGAGTATCCGTCTCGCCGGAACGTTAGATGACGATCAATAAAGAGCTGTGACTTTTGGTTCTTTTTCGTGTGAAGCAGATAATGACTGATTTCGTGAGCAATCGTGAATCGCTGCCGGACAAGAGCGTGGGTTGAGTTATATCCTATGGCGCCCCGATCGCCTTCGATCACAAGCATGCCGGCTACATTGTCTCCGAGAGCCTCGGATTGAATCGCGAGGTTGAGACGGTGCGCGAGAACTTCGATCGCGATCGGAATGCGATAGGTGTCTGTTTCACGAAGAGTTCTTTCAGCTTTTTCTTCGAGCTTTTCTCTGATCATGGGCTTTCCTAACTGGGGAATTGATCTCGATCGCTGTTTTGAGCTTGCTGGCAAGCCTGGTCAGAGCCTTGACGCCGTCTGAATCATTATTCGCCGCTTCTCGGATCTGCTTGACCATTGCAGGATCCAATGCGGCTTCCCTCGCTGTGGGTGAAAGTTCCTCTCGCCGAGGGATCAGCATGCTTAAATCGGTTGCGAGAGCCTCCGAAAGCTGCCACAACAGATGCAGTGGGGCTCTCTGCCGGCCCGCTTCGATATTCACGACGGAGGCACGGCTGATTCCGAGTTGCTGCGCAAGTCTCTCCTGGCTAAATCCTTGCGTTACTCTCGCCTGACGCAGTTTTCGTCCCACTTCTCCGTACAAGTCATCGAAATCTGCCATTGAGAGGAAACTAAACCCGAATTTCAATGTGGTCAACTGCCAATAAACATGATTATATGACAAACATGTTTGTGTTACTTACGGATTGACAAAATGCTGCAATCGCGCTCAGCATAATGAGCAAGCCGTGGTTATGAAGACCGACCGCGGCTGGCCAGATCAGCCTCTTGATGAAGGTGGCCAGAACTTATGAGCGTCTCTCCTCCGCTCCGTAAATTGCAATTTGTCCTGGCTGTCGCGCGTGAGTTACATTTCCGCAAAGCTGCCGAGCTCCTCCACATCTCTCAACCCTCGATGAGCCGGCAGATTCGAGAGTTTGAAGAAGAGATCGAATTTGAGATCTTTCATCGGGATCACCACTTTGTAGAGCCCACCGAGGCTGGCCAATCCTTCATTGCCGGAATCGACGAGATGATCACGCGATTGAATGCCGATTTTCAGCTGGCAATGGATACTGCTCGCAACATTGCTCGGCGCAGCTCGGCTTCGTTCATCATTGGGCACTCTCCATTTGTGCCAGCAGTCCTTCGCCGGGAGATACGATCTGTCCAAAGGAGAAAATTCGCATACCTGAATCTTCAGTTCCGCACTGTGTTTGCCTCTGAGCTGGTTGATTCCATCAGTAGCGGGACGTTCCAGGCTGGTGTAACCTTTGCACCCCTCGAAAGCAGCGGCCTTGAACAGATACCAATCGGTTCGGATCGACTATGCGCGGTCACACCGCAAAATAGCTCGTTAACAGGTAGTCCAGCCGGCGTACTCACGGATCTGCGGTTGCATCCTCTGATCGTCGCCTGTTCCGAACGCAGGCATCCGATCCTTTATCAACAACTGATCGAAGAGTGTGCGACGGCCGGTTTCAAGCCGATCATCGCTGATGAGGTAACCTCTCCGCAAGAGGCTTTCGATCTGGTTCTGGATGGCGTAGGAGTCGCCATCCTCCCGTTCGGAGCCTGCGCGGAAGCACCTTCCGAGCTTCAATACTTCCCCATCAATGGATTGGAGCCCTTGCCACTAATTTTCATGTATCGGCGTGAGGATCTTCATCGTGCAGAGATCCTCAGTGAACTCGCTGAGCTGCTGCGAGAAAAACGTTTGGAGTATGCAAGTTAACTATTATTCCCTTGAGTACCAGAGGATTACTGAGAACTCCAACGGATTACCACGACTGCCTTCGTGATGCCCTGGAGGCATCAACATTGACGTAAAAGGTCTTGGACAGGAAAGAAAAGTGGGGGCATGCTCTCTGACATGACCTGATGTTTTCAGGTCGAGATCAGGAGGAACCCATGAAAGTCTCGACGCGACCGCCGAAGTTATTTCGAGCGTCACCGGCTTCAATGGCTGTCATTGCGCTACTTCTCTTGCCGATCGCCGCGCACGCACAGGCGGCCGGCTCTCCCTTTGACACCGGCTTCACGGCCTTGCAAACCCTATTCACGGGAACGATCGCGAAAGTCGCAAGTCTGATCGCAATCGTGATCGGCGGCTACGGCTTTGCTCACGGTGAGCCCGGAGCCAAGAAAGCGCTCGCGGGCGTGGCTGCAGGAACGGGCATCGCGGTGCTTGCAGTCAACGTCCTTTCCTGGCTCTGGGGAGTCT
>JBAVYX010000144.1:0-45418 GCA_049588475.1 Silvibacterium sp.
TCTGTTCACAGCGCTGCATTTCACCGGAGTAGTTGCAGCATCGGCACAGGATCAGATGAACGGTGTAACGCCACCGCCGAAGGTGCTGCAAATCATCGTCGAGACTCTCAAGCCTGGCCAATCCGGCAACCCGCACATGAAGACAGAGGCGGCGTTTGTCCAGGCATTCAGTGATGCCAAGTGGCCCGAGCACTATCTGGGGATGGATGCACTCTCCGGCAGACAGCGGGCGGTATTCTTTGTTGGGTACGATTCCTTTGAGGCCTGGCAGAAAGATACAGATGCTACTCAGAAGAACGCCACCCTCTCAGCGGCTCTCGACAGCGCTAGCATCGCCGATGGAGCATTGCTCGAGTCCCTGGAAAACAGCTCCTACGTATTCCGGCCCGACCTAAGCCTGCGTGCGCCCGTTGACATACCTCACATGCGTTATATGGAAATCACCATCTTCAACGTCCGTCCCGGCCACGGACACGATTGGGACACCCTCGTGAAGATGTACATGGCCGCTTATGAAAAGATTCCCCACGCGCATTGGGCCACTTTCGAGAAAATGTACGGCGTTGGTAGCGGCGGCCGATACATCTCCATCACCCCCATGAAATCGCTGGCGGAAGTAGACCAGGAAATGATGGACGACCAAGGATTCGCAGCCGCGGTAGGCCCGGAGCAAATGCAGAAGCTGAGGGACCTTACTGCGTCCACCATCGAGTCCATCGAATCGAATTTGGTCCAGTTCAATCCGAAGATGAGCTATGTGCCGGACAGCTGGGTCAAAGCCGATCCTGCGTTCTGGGGTCAGAAATAAGGAACATGCAAGTCAGGATGGCCCGACCAGCACAAGCTTGCCGGGCCGTTCGTTTTTGAAGACCACGCGGGATATTCAGAGTTCATTCTGAGGACTCCGGTTATAAACGCAGATTCTTCGATGCTGTGATACCAACGCCGCGTACAACTAGAAGATTGCTCCCATCAGAAGCAGGGTGAGACCCGCAATCGACGCAACGACTCGGACGACATGGAAGCTTCCCCAGCGATCGCGAAGCTGCTGCCAGTCGGCCGCGAGCGTTGTGGCCGTCCATGTCATGATCTGCTTGACAATTGGAACCTCAACCAGCACGGTCACCAGTAGAGCAACGATGAACATGGCGATTCCTGCCAGGGTCAGATAGAACATCGCTCGTCGCTCGTTGTAAGAAATAAATAGAACCGGCAGTAGCGATACGATGGCGGCCGGCATGAGAATGGTCATCACGGGTTCCAGATTTCGGGTCATCCGGTGGGCAATCGCGAGAAAGACTTCCGGCTTGAAAGTGGCCATGGACCGGCTCAGAGCTACCCATGGCCCCCAGAACACGCCAACAACCAGGGCCGAGAGAAGGATACTGATGATCTCGCATATCTTCAGAGTCATGGATATAAGAGTTTCGGACACCTCCATTCAATACCTTAAATAATTCAGGGAGGATGCGATGAAAGAGACAACGAATACAGCCCCGTTAGCCTTTGCGCCAACACGACGGCAGTTAGTCACCGACCTGGCGGTTGCGCTCGGCAGCCTGGCCACCGTCTCCGTGGCTTTTGGAAAAGCCCAGCAATCGCCTCCTCGGGAGACGCCCGGAACAGCAGCCAACCGGAAGCGCACGGCTCTCCACCAGGAGGTCCATTTCACGGCCAGCCCTCAACGCATTTATGAGGTGCTCCTGGACGCGAAACAGTTCGCTGCGTTCACCAAAATGCCCGCTGAAATCGATCCCAAAGTGGGCGGCGCTTTTTCCATCTTCGGAGGAATGATCGTTGGACGAAATGTCGAACTCATTCCGAACCGGCGAATCGTGCAGGCGTGGCGCCCCAGCCGGTGGGACCCGGGGGTCTACTCCATCGTCCGGTTTGAACTAAAAGAGCAGGGCGCCCAAACTACCGTCGTTTTGGATCACACCGGTTTCCCGGAAGGCCACTACGACAGCCTCTATGACGGATGGCCGTTGAGATATTGGGAACCGCTAAAGAAATTCCTCCTGTAGACACGACTTTCCCGCCAGCGCACATCGCGCTCTACTGTCGATTTCCGGGTAGCTGCCCATCGCATTGATGGGCACCTTCACAGCCGCCTATCTTTATGTTGACTTGAGTTTTAGCTTCAATTACGCTTCCGTCTACTTTAAAGATTCCGCGCAGCTCATCCGCAAAAAGTTAGGAATCTCAAGAGCAGAAGGATCCAGCAAAAATGAGGTGATATATGGCTTTTTGTGGCAAGTGTGGATCGGCGGTTACAGATGGAGTTCCCTTCTGCCCCCAGTGCGGAGCGGCAGTTGGCGCGGCGGCCCCCGCGCCGGTGGTGATAACCCCAGCGGGTACCACCGGGTTGCAGGAAAACGTGGCCGGGTTGCTCTGCTACGTGTTGGGCTGGCTTACCGGACTTATCTTTTTACTCCTCGATAAGCGTCCGTTTGTGCGCTTCCATGCCGCGCAGTCGATCGTGGTTTTCGGCGCGCTGTTCCTGATCCGTCTGGTTCTAACCTTTGGGATACTGGGCAGCGGCTTCTACACGTTCTTATCCCTCTGGTCGCTGATTTCGATGCTGGTGAGCCTGTTGACCCTGGTGCTCTGGATCGTCCTGATGGTTCAGGCTTACCAGGGCAAGATGTTTGAGGTGCCAATCGCCGCCGGGGTCGCGAAGAGCATCGCGGGAAGCACCTCGGTCTAACCCCGCGACGCCGTCAATCCACCTGTATCTAGAAGGAGAATGCCGTGGCGAGTTTTTGCACGAAGTGCGGAGCAGCACTTTCCCCCGACAAGCAATTTTGCACGGCCTGCGGTGCGCCGGTTGGGGCAGCAGCCGTTCCTGGCGTGCCGGTGCCCCCGGCCGTCTACGGACAACCGGTAGGGGTCCCCGCCCAGCCGGCTGGCTCGGGCAACACTGCGCTGAAGATCATCCTCATTGTCGTCGGATCGGTCGTGGGGCTATGCGTGATCGCGGTCATCATTGTCACCTTCGGAGTCTGGCGGATGTCGAGAGCCATCCATGCGAACCGCAGTGGCGGCGTAACGGCGTCCACACCTACCGGCACCATCACCACCGGCGCTGGGGCAGTGAGCGAGGCCGATCTTGGTGTGGCCATTTACCCGGGAGCTACGCGCCAGGAGGGCGGCATGCAGATCAACTCCGGCACCGGCTCCATGGTAACCGTGGTCTACTCCACGCCGGACTCGCTCAGCAAGGTGATCGATTTTTACAAGAGCAAGCTGGGAGAGACTTCCTCGGTGATCCAGACCGGAACGGGCGCGGTGATCACGTCGTCCTCACAAAACTCGGCTGGAGAAAACAACGAAAGCATGGTCATCACAGTAACTTCCGATCCCGACGGTCAAACGAAGATCGCCATCATGCGCACCCGGAGAAAGTAGATTGGACGGCCTCATCATTGCGAGGCCGTCCAACATCGAGCGTTTAACCCCGGCATTCTATCGGGATTTCTTTGCCGCCAGAGACCTGAAACCTGCCAGCACTTCGTCCCATCCGTCCTTGACGCCTGCAGCGATCTTCTCGGCGCCTTCATGGTGCCGCTCTAAATAACGGTGTTCGAACTCAACGAGCGTCGCCGAATCTCCCATGGGGATAAACCGAACCTCGACCTCGCTCGACTTGCTCAGGTCCGGCGAAAACTTCCAGTCCGCCTGCAGACCCCAGGCGAGGACGAGTTTATTCGGTGGCTCCCAGGCCAGGAGACTGCCCCACTGGCAGGTAGTGCCGTCCTGATCGACCTCGAACCAGCCGCCGCCCGGGCGGGGCTCGATGACGATCTCGATAAAGGGGCTGGGGCCGATATGATGGGTCGCCGGCCACCACACCGCCATGTCGGAGGTGAAAAGCTGAAAAGCCTCCGGCGGAGGGAGTTCAATCTCAAATGACTTTCTTATCGGTTCGATTACCACTGCCTGTGTCATTGACGTTTTTCCTTTCGGCGGATTTGGCTGCTGCTGCCTGAAATGCCTTTAGATTGCGATCCCATAGCTGATCAAAGTATTTACGCAAGGCTTCGATGCCCTCGGGCTTCACCTGATACACCCGCCGTGTGCCATCCTTCACGTCCGCAACCAGCCCAGCCTGCTTGAGCACGCGCAGATGCTGTGAGACGGCTGGACGGCTGACGGGAAAATGCTGTGCGATTTCGCCAACGGAGTGAGGCTTGGCCGCGACGCGCTGGAAGATGGCAAGCCGGGTGGGGTCACCCAGCGCCTCGAAGGATCTTTCTAGGTAAGCCATAACTAACGTTAGTCTGTGCTTACATAGTAAGTTTGTCAAGAGGGGTAAGAGAGGAATTAGCAGTTAGCGGGTCCATCATCCTTTACCAGAGGCTCGGATAGGGCACGCTCTCGTTCGCTCATCCCTAATGGCTAATCGCTGCCCTACTCGTTCCTCAGTACCTCGATGGGATCGATCCGGGCTGCGCGGCGCGCGGGCAGAATCGCGGCCAGCGCAGCGGCTCCGATCAACAGCACGAGGCTGCCGCCAATCGCTATCGGATCGGCGGTCTGCGTCTCAAAAAGCAGGCTGCGTACCCAGCGCGTGGCGACGAAGGCGAGGAGCAGTCCGATGCCCGCACCGGCGAGGACGGGCCATGCCGCCTGCTTCAGGACCAGAGCCGTGAGCCGCGCTTTATCCGAGCCCAGCGCAATGCGAATCCCGAACTCCTGCTGGCGCAGCGAGACGGAATAGGCGAGCACTCCGTAGACCCCCAACAGGGCAAGCAATAGTGCAGCCGCTCCAAAGCTCGTGAGCAGCATGGTCTGGAAACGGTCAGACGCGACCGAATCGCTGACCTGCTCATCGAGAGATTTGAGCCTAGGAATTGCCACCTGCGGATCGATATTCCAGATCACCCGGCGCATTTCAGGAATGAGTGCGTCGCTCGCCTGCGAACTGCGCACAAGGAAAGAAACGCGCCAAGGTGGATTGTCCCAGTAAGGCTGGTAAACCATGTCGGCGACTTCCTTCAGCCCGTTGACGCGTGCATCCGCCACTACCCCGACAATGGTCTTGAGTGTTTCATCTCCGCCGAACCCCTTTACCTTTCTGCCGATCGGACTCTCGCCTCCAAACGCATCCCGGGCCGTCTTCTCCGAGATCAGAACCTGCTTGGGACTCGCACGATCCGCATCCGAGATGTCCCGCCCAGAAACAAGCGCAATGTGCATCGTCGCAAGGTAGCCCGGACTGATCCAGCGAAGGTTGACCTTCGGCTGCTCGCCGGGAGGCAGTGGATGATCCACGCGATCCAGTCCATCGATCCATGTATCCCCGGTCATCGGCAATTCACTCGTCATCGCCACCGACTGCACGCCGGGCAGCTGTTGCAGATTTGCGATTGCCCGGTCGATGAAGGCCGCCTTCGCCGCCTTCGCATTCGGCTGGGAATCTCCGTATTGCGGCGAATATAGATCGACCTGAGCGATGGTGACATGGCTGGAGTCGAAGCCTCGATCCTGCCGCAGCACCTGCGAGAAGCTGCGCAACACCAACCCGCTGACAATCAGCAACACAACCGTGCATGCGACTTCGCCGGTCACCAGCAGATTCCGCGTGGTGCTTCCCTGCCGCGTGTTCGCAACGCGCGAAGGATTCGATTGCAGCGCCGCCTGCGGATTCACGCGCAGCGAGCGCAGCGCCGGAAGCACGCCAAAAAGGATCGCCGTAAAGACTGAGAGCCCTGCGGCAAACAGCAGCACCGGGAGATTTACTTGGACATCACTGAGCCGCGGAACATTTGCCGGCGCCGCAGCAATCAGCAAACGCACGCCGAGGAAAGCCAGGGCCACTCCGGCCACACCTCCGACCACGGCAAGCACAAAGCTCTCCATCAAACGCGTGATCACCAGTTGCGAACGGCTTGCTCCCAACGCGGCGCGGACCGCAGTTTCGCGTTCGGTGGCAACAGCGCGGGCAAGCTGCAGATTCGCAAGATTGACGCAAGCAATCAGCAACACTCCGCCCACTGCGGCAAACAGCAGCCACAGCGCGCTGCTGATCCCCGCCGTCACATCCTGCCTAAAGGGCTGGACATCGATGCCTATATGGATGGGCAAATGGGCCGTAAGAGTATGAGCCTTCTGCAGGCCACCCAGCTCCGCGCGTACCTGCTCGATCTTGACCCCCGGACGAAGCCGCGCGATGACCAGGTAGTTGTAATCGAAGACATCGCTCGTCAGAGCGTCGGAATCGGGTACCAGCGGATGAAAGATCGTGTTGGCTCGCGTAGCCTCATCAATGCTCATATTCGACGGCATGCCAGGAAAATTCGCGACATCGGGAAAACGAAACTCCCGCGGCAACACACCGATGACCGTATTCGCCTCGCCGCCCATGCGTAGCGTGCGACCGACAACGCCGGGATCGCCATTGAAAAGCTCCTGCCAACCCTCCCAGCTAAGGACAATCACCGAAGAATGACCCTTCGTCGCCTCTTCACGAGTAAAGTCACGCCCGATGACTGGCTGCACGCCCAGCACCGAAAAGAAATTCGGCGATACCAGCATGGCTCCGATGATACGAGGGTGGTCGCTCCCGGTTGCGACACTGACTCCGTGGTTCCTGAATATTGCCGCGTCCTGCAGGGTCTTCGAGTCCTTCTTTATTCGCAGGTAGTGCAGGTAATTGAAGGGCAGGGCGGGGTATTGAGCCCGCATCTCTTCGACCACTTCGCGCAAAATGACCAGCCTGCCGGGCTCGCGAAAGGCAAATGGTTTGAGCAGCACGGCATTGACCACGCTGAAGACGGATGTCACCGCGCCAATCCCCAGCGCCAGCGTCAGAATGGCTGTGAGAGCGAAGCCCGGCGATTTACGGAGCTGGCGAATGCTGAAGCGGATGTCGCTAAACCGAAAAGCGCGGATCATCGCAATCGGACCTCGGCAATTACCGAGCAAGCGCGGGTCCAAAATGATGCTACGGCTATGTGGCTCTAAATAGAAGAGATGAGCATGTCTCAGAGGCTAAGACGCCTTCCTACACTGTCCACCAGCGCCTCAGTCTGTCCGGTATCGGACAGGCCCCACGCGACTACCAGCCCTTCCCCACTGGTATTCGAAACTGGCGCAATTCATTCCGTTACGATGTAGCATCTAAATAACGGCAGAGTAGGAGGTTTGGGCCATGCAGCGCGCTCTTTCCACAAGGTCAGTGATCCGGCTTTCGGCAGTTCATGCTTCGACAGTCTTAGTTTTGGCATGCTTTCTGCTGCTCTCGGCTCACGTCCTGTTCGCTCTGTCGGGCGGGTCTGCCGCGCCGGTGATCGCATCGCCTGCACAGCAGAACCGAGACCCGCTCAGCCAAGATGAATCCGACCAGATTGCCGAGCTGCGCGACCAGCCGGTGCTTCGCATCAAGCTCTACCAGAAGTTCATCGAGCAGCGCATTGCCGCGATCAAGGAGATCGGCCCCAATCCCAAGGCTGAGGATCGCAAGGCGGAGCTGCGGGCCCGGTTCGAGGAGTTTACCCGGTTATCGGATGAATTGCAGGACAACCTCGATACCTTCGACGACGCACACGCCGACATCCGCAAGGCGCTCAAGGACTTGGTTCCGGCGTGCGCCAAGTGGCCCGATATCCTGAAGCAGACCGGGGCTGACCCCGCGTATGATTTTTCGCGTAAGACAGCACTCGATGCCGCAGAGAGCACCAGCGATGAGGCCAAAAAAATGCTGGACAGTCAGCTGAAATACTTCGCCGGACACAAGGACGAAGCGAACAAAAATGGTACTGGACCGAGCTAACGCCTCTCGGCCAGCGCATCCAGGACCTGTTAACAAGCCAAGGAAGCCTCTACAGCTTCACATTTCCCTGATACGGTCCTCCATACGCGCGGTTAAAGCGGCTCAGCTCCGATAATCCCTTGGTGTAAACCAAATTTTCTCCGCTCGCCTTGTAGAGCGCAAGGGTAAGTGGATTCTTCCATCCTGTGGGGCTGGGCGCTCCACTAAGAGGCGCGTGGATGATGCCGTGTTTCGTCATCCAGCCGGAGCAATCCAGGCAGACGCCTTTGCCGGAACAGTAAATCTCCAGCAGCCCGCAAAGGTTTTGCTTTTGTATACCCTCTTTGGTGCAAAGGTAGTTGACGATCGCCATTTCGGCATGAAGGTTCGTTGATACATCATCAATGAATACCAGCTGGTCCTGCTCGTTGATGAGTTTGAGCCTCACGCCTTCCTGATAAAGCTGACTCTTGACGTTGATGTTCGTGTCTGCCAGCTTCATCACCGCGAACAGCAGCGGCTTGTCGTTGCCGTTACCGTCATAGGGCCAGTATCCGGTCACCACGGTGGCATAATTCGAGCGCGAGTTGTCTTTTTTTGCGGGCTTCGGCATGCTCGCCAGCAGGATCATGCCCAGAGATTGCAGATCCCCCAGGAACACTCCATCGGTCATGCCTTTTTTCCCGGCCAGTCTTCCTAGCTCTCTCCTTGCCATCTGCTTCTTGACGGCCATTTCCCATACAGAACCCAGCCACGAACTCTCCATAGGTAACCTCCTCAGCGCTCAGATGAGCGCTGAATCTGCCGGCACCGAGGATTATAGTGAAGAATCCTCCAACATTTGCCGATAACTCCCGCGTCAGGATTTCTCTTCCGCAAGGTTCAAATCGCCCGGGTACCTTTCTCTGTGCCGTGAGCGCTTTGAGCCTTTTGACGGCCTCGCCGGTGGCGATAGACGGATGCCGTTTTTGCTCAATGCATCCGATCCGCGGATTTTGCTTTACTTTTGCGCGGCTTCGAACCAGTCGGGGTCGCGCTTTTTTGACGGCTTCGGCTGTGCTAGCCTCAGGCCAGTGAATGCCGAGATTGCCCTCTGGTTTGAGGAGGAATATCGCGCCCTGCGACCGCGGGCGCCCATGCCTCCATTTGAAATTCGCTTCTACCACTTCACCAGCCTCAACACCACCATTCGCCTGCGCGAAGGCCGCATCAAGGTACATCTCTCCGACATTCTCGAGGGTGCGCCGGAGCCCGTTTTGCGGGCTATCGCCCATATCCTCATCGCCAAGCTCTACCGCAAACCCATCGATGCGGCGCGCGCGAATCGCTATCGGCGATTTACTTCGAGCGAAGCCGTCGTGCGGCAGAGCGAGCGCATCCGGCAGACGCGCGGACGAAAGCGCATCTCAACGGCCAAAGGTGAACACTACGACCTCGACGAAGTCTTCGAAGCTCTCAACCTTCGCTTCTTCCACGGATTGATGGGGAGGCCGCAACTCACCTGGAGCGAGCACATAGCCAAGCGCCTCTTAGGCCACTACGACGCCGCTCACAACACAATCATGGTGAGCCGGGTCTTCGATCGCAGCAATACACCGCGCTACGCGATCGAGTACCTGATGTACCACGAGATGCTCCACCTCAGGCATCCGGTGAAGGCAAAGAACGGACGCCGCTGCGTGCACTCGGGCGAATTCCAGGCGGAGGAGCGACTCTTCCCGGACCTGGAGCGCGCCAAAGCGTATTTGAAGACGCTGTAGTCCTGCTGAAATCAGGCACCGCTCTCGGGCGCGGGCTCGTGTCAAATCTTTTGGAGGTCCAAAAAGCCTCAGGATTGATATCTGCTCTTCGCGTGTGGGAATGGATAACGGACCTGAATCGAACTGCATGCTCTCCCGGGACTTCGGTTTGAGCCGCCGCCATCCGTGATCCGTAGAAATCTCCAGATCGCCCATAACCTCGATATCTACCCTAGCAACCGTAAAAACTCCAAACACAGAGTGGAAGAGATTGCTTGGAGTACATGGGGTGCACTGCGTCTTCCATCGGGCGAGTAGGCGATAAGCATTGCCGGCGCTAACCAGCAGATCGACATCCTCTGGAAGTGGATGGAGCAGACCGCTCAGCAGTGCTGCAGTGCTACCGATGATCCACCCCTCGTCCTCAAGGCTCGCGCATTCGGCTGCAATGAAATCAAGTGCATGTTGGAATGGTCCAGGAATTCGCGCGAAAACCATGCAGCAGCATCGAGGTCGGACATGCCCGATAATAACGGTCTCAACTCCATCACGCGCAGCTAACGCGAATCCACCGTCACCGCTTCCGCGGGCGTTCCAAGTGGCTGAACCGCCGCATGACGACGCGCCCAGAGTATCAATCCCAAGCCAGCGATCACTGACCCGATGCTCGCCACCTGGGCATTGCTCATGCCCCAGTAGATCTTCGGATTGATTCGAATGAATTCAACCAGGAAGCGCGCCATGCCGCTAAGGACGAGGTACTCGCCGGTAAGCTGGCCGATAGGCTTGGGACGCTCCGGAGAACCGCGCCGCCACAAGACCCAGGCAATCAGGAGCGCGACGATCAACTCATAGATAGGTGTCGGATGCACGCGCACTCCGGGGTCGGTCGGCACCAGCCCGTTGGGAAAAGCCATCCCCCAGGGCAGCTTTGTGGGGATACCGTAATCTCCGTCGCCGGAGACCAGGCAGCCCAGACGGCCTACTCCATATCCGACGGCTGCGGAGCATGTTGCAAGGTCCAGCATCGCGAGCCGTCCGATACCATAGCTGCGGCCTTGCCAAAGGAGCGCCAGAATCCCGGCGACCAGACCGCCGAACCAGGCAAATCCTGCGCGATCGAAGAGCGAGACCAGTGGATGCTGTAGCAGCGCCTGCGGATCTTCAAGCACATGCCATAGCTTCGCGCCGATAACACCCACAACCGTTGAGATAGCAACAATTCCGATGGCGTCGGCGTCGAGCTTCCAGCGGCGAAAATTGCGGTGGAGCACCCACCCTGCGCAAACAGCAGCGAACCAGAGCATCATGCCAAAGGTGCCGACGGAAAAACGGCCAATATGGATATACGGATACATGCGGAAGTTACTCCTACAAGTATAGCTTCCACAGAGGGTTTTGGAGATGTCACTGTCTTTCGCGGTATCCCTGTTTTTCGCGGTATCCTAGATCATGTGAATCACGGGGACGTCCATAAAGACTTTCCGATCCTTTTCAGTGAACAGCAAATCGCCGAGCGGACGGCCGAGATAGGCCGCCAGATCGATCAGGACTATGCCGGTCAAAGGGTAGTGCTGGTGGGCGTCCTGAAGGGTGCGGCGATTTTTCTGGCCGACCTGTCGCGCCGTATCACCGTCGATTGCACCTTCGACTTCGTGGCGGTATCGAGTTACGGAAAGGGTCTGCGGACCAGTGGCGCCGTAAAATTGATCAAGGATCTCGATCTGCCGATCGAAGGCAAGAACATTATTATTGTCGAGGATATTCTAGATACCGGTCTAACCTTGTGTTTCCTGCGCAGCCTCTTCGAGCAGCACAAGCCTGGATCGCTCCGTATCGCGGCTCTGCTCGACAAGCCGTCGCGCCGTCTGGAAAAAATCGACGCGGACTACGTTGGATTCCACATCCCCAACCACTTTGTGATCGGCTACGGCATGGACTATGCGGAGCGATTCCGTAATGTGCCCGATATTCGACTGATGCCGCCCGATTGCCCCGAGCTGGATTAAGGAGCCCTCCGCCATGACATCCACAACCGTTGAAGAAATCGACTTAAGCGAGAGCACTTTTGATACCGCCGCGTTTGCGAAGCAGGCCCTATCGAACCGCCGGGCCCTGGCCTCGGTTATCGACCACACCCTGTTGAAACCGGAGGCCACCCGCCAACAGGTGCTGAAGCTGTGTGCCGAGGCTGCCGAATACCGTTTTGCCTGCGCCATGGTGAATCCCGCGTGGGTAACGACCGCCCACGCCGCCCTGGCTGGAACTGGCGTTCCCGTCGGTGCGGTGGTCGGCTTTCCGCTGGGCACGAGCCTTTGTACCACCAAACGCGATGAAGCGGCTGCGCTGGTGCGCCTGGGCGCGCGTGAACTGGATATGGTGCTGAACATCGGGCTTCTCAAGTCGGGCGAGAATGCACTGGTGCAGAAAGATATTCGCGGTGTCGTGGAGATCGCCCACGAAGCCGGTGCAATCCTGAAAGTCATTCTTGAAACATCCCTGCTCAGCCTTGAAGAAAAGCTCCGCGCCTCCGAGTTGGCCTGCGCCGCCGGAGTGGATTTCCTTAAGACCAGCACCGGATTCTCGACGGGCGGCGCGACAGCCGCCGATGTAGCTCTGCTGCGCGGCGTGGCTGGAGGGCGCTGCGGTGTGAAGGCTTCGGGAGGCATCCGCACTCTGGAGGATGCGCGAAGCATGCTTGAAGCGGGTGCAAATCGTATCGGAGCCAGTGCCGGCGTGGCCATTGTGCAAGCTCTGGACGCACCGTAAGCCCATGGCCTGTCATCGCACTAGCCTGCGCATCCATATTGTTTAGTAGACGCGCTATCATGGCTCGTCCATGGACTACTTCCCTACCTGCAGCATGCGAGGATGCGGCAGGAGAACGCGGCGCGTCAGTTTCATAAATTCAGGAGATTCGTGAGAGAAGAAAAGACGAGAAGCGGCGCGACCCAGGAAGGGTTCGAGGGCGATTATCGCCCCAGCACGCCTGCGTCTGCTCAAACCCAGGCACGCGTCGAACCCATGTCCACCGAGTTTCTTACCCGGCTGGCCGATGCGCTGAACACTACGCTTGACCTGCAAACACTGCTCAAGCGCACCGCAGATCTGGTGAGAGCGGTCATCGACTACCGCATCTTCGCCATCCTGCTGGTCAACGATCGAACCCGTGACTTAAGAATGCGTTTCCAGATCGGCCACACCCCCGAAACAGAGCGCTTGCGCATCAAGATGGGTCACGGCATTGTGGGCCAGGTGGCGCAGGAGCGACAAGCCATTCTGGTCAACGATGTAAACGAGACGGAAAACTATATCAACGCCCATCCCGGCGTGCGCTCCGAGCTGGCCGTTCCGCTCGTGGTTAAGAATCGCGTGATTGGCGTCCTCGATATTCAGTCCGAGCAAGCCGGATATTTCTCCTCCGAGCACCTGCGGCTTCTGCAACTCGTAGCATCGCGCATCAGCCACGCCATCGAAAATGCGCGGCTATACACGCGCGTCGCTCGACAGGCACAGACCCTCGAGGTGCTGAACGAGATCAGTCGCGACCTGACCTCAATTCTCGACCTCGACGCCCTTCTGGAGCGGGTCGGCCAGCTCCTGCGAAGGATCATCGACTTTCAGATGTTTTCCGTATGGCTGATAAACGAAAGCGAGAAAGTACTGGAGAACCGGTACGCCGTGCGCTTTGGCGAGCGTTTCTATCCTGCCGATAAGATTCCCCTGGATCGCGGCCTCGTGGGCGTGGCGATGGCCGAGCGGCGGCTGGTGCATGTGCCCGATGTGCGCAAGGATGCGCGTTACTACATGGTGAATCCCGAGGCGCGGTCGGAGATGGCCGTGCCGCTGATCTACAAGGGCAAGGTGATCGGCGTCCTCGATGTGGAGCACACCCGCAGCAACTACTTTAACGAAGACCATGAGCGCGCAATGAACACCCTGAGCGCACAGATTGCGATCTCCATTGAAAACGCCCAGCTCTACCAGCGCGTGGCCTTGCAGGAGCAGCGCCTCGAGCAAGACCTGGCCCTGGCGCGCGAGGTGCAGCTGCGCCTGCTGCCTCCGGTGAAGCCGAAGCACAGGCAGGCGGAGTTCGCCGCGCGCTTCATCCCTGCGCGCTCCATCGGCGGAGACCTATATGATTTTGTGCCATACGACGCCAACCGCACCGCAATCGTGCTGGGCGATGTAAGCGGTAAGGCCACTCCGGCGGCGTTGTATGCGGCGCTGGTGAGCGGCATTATGCGCTCCGAGGCTAGCCAGCACCTGTCCCCCTCGGCGCTCTTGGAGGCATTGAACGACTCCCTCCAGGAGCGCAAACTCGATTCGCAATACGTCGTCATGCTCTACGCGCTGTGGAACGACGACAATCGCACCCTGCAGGTCGCCAATGCAGGTGCTTCGCAACCGCTGATCTGCCGCAGTGGAGAAGTGGACACAGTGCATGCCGAGGGCTTTCCTCTGGGCATGTTTCCCAACGTGAAATATGAGGAGTTCACCTTGTCCACGCAGCCCGGCGACTCGCTCATCTTCTTCAGCGACGGCATCACCGACGCGGAGAACGCGGCCGGCGACATGTTTGGTGACGACCGACTGAAGGCCCTCGTGAAGAAGCATCATCAGAAATCGGCCTCGAGGATTGCCGATGCCATTTTCTCCGAGGTCTCGAAGTTCCAGAACGAACGCGAGCGCTTCGACGACGAAACCCTCGTCGTGTTGAAGGTGCTTTAGGATAGAAAGAACCTTCTCCTGGAGCCTGCTTTGACCGAAGTCGCTACTGAACACATCATCGAGCCCGCGCGCAACATTGCGGGCAGCCTGCGCCTACCCGGCGATAAGAGCATCTCCCACCGCTACGCGCTGCTCGGCGGGCTGGCCCACGGAAAAACGCGCCTCACGAATTTCTCCTCCGGAGCCGACTGCGCCAGCAGCCTGGGTTGCGTTGCGGCCCTCGGCGCAAAGGTCACGCGAGAGGCCGACGGCACGATCGAGATCACCGGCACCGACGGATATTTTCGCCACTCCGAATCGCCCCTCGATTGCGGCAACTCCGGCTCGACCATGCGCATGCTCGCGGGTCTGCTCGCTCCGCAGCGTTTCGCGTACACGCTGGTCGGCGACGCATCTCTTAGCCGCCGTCCCATGGAGCGCGTCCGCAAGCCGCTCTCGCAAATGGGCGCGGAGATCCATCTCACCGATGGACATGCGCCGGTGATGATTCGCGGCCGCCAGCTCCACGGCATCGACTACACCACTCCTGTGCCCAGCGCGCAGGTGAAGAGCGCGGTACTTTTCGCCGGACTCGAAGCCTCCGGAACCACGACTGTGCGCGAGGCAGTCCGGACGCGCGATCATAGCGAACTGGCTCTGCGAGCCTTCGGAGCAAATGTCGAGCGCACGCTGGAGTCGGTTTCGATCATCGGTGGCCAGTCGTTGCAGGGCATCGAGGCGGCCGTACCCGGTGACATGTCTTCGGCTGCATTCTTCCTCTGCGCCGCTGCCCTCTTTCCCGAGTCCAACCTCGTCTTCGACGGGCTCGGCCTCAATCCTACTCGCGCCACTCTGCTCGACGTTCTCACCGCTCTGGGCGCACACATCGGTGTGCTGAATCTCGAGGAAAAACACGGCGAACTGGTCGGCACAGTGCAGGTGAATGCCCCGAAGGATGGCTTGACCGGGACGACGATTTCGGGCGCGCTCGCCGCCCAGTTGATTGATGAGCTGCCGGTGCTCGCAGCCATTGGACCGTACACCAAGCACGGCATCCGCATCCGCGACGCCAAAGAGCTGCGGGTCAAGGAATCCGACCGCATCGCCCTCGTCGCCCGCAACCTGCGCGCCATGGGCGCTGAAGTCGAAGAGTTCGAGGACGGCCTCGACGTGCCCGGCGGCCAGCGCCTGCACGCCGCCGAGATCGACTCTGGCGGGGACCATCGCATCGCCATGGCCTTCTCTGTAGCGGCTCTCGAAGCGCGCGGCCACACCGTCATCCGCGGAGCCGAGTCAGCCGCAATCTCCTTTCCGGAGTTCTTCGATCTGCTCGATCAGGTGGCAGAGAGATAGGAGCTGGGTGCCCCATTCTTGGCGCCCGATTTTGGCGCAAAGAATGGAAACCGCTATTCCCTGGATATCGTCTTCAGATAGGTCGCATAGCCTGGCCTCGGGTCAGGGCAGCTTGAGAAGTTCCTCGCAAGCCGGCTTGAATCCGCCGTCGCAGGCCTTCTTAAATAGGGTGCGCGCCTGCCCATAGTCCTGCGCTCCGCCCAGGCCGATTGCATACAGCCTGCCGAGCCAACTGCAACCGACCATCTCTCCGCCATTGCAGGCTTGCTCGTACAACGTGCGCGCCTGTCCAGCATCCGGCAATGTGCCCTGACCATTTTGATAGAGGGAACCGAGGGCGGCGCAACCGAGCATGAATCCTCCATCGCAGGCCTTCCTGAACAGAGCGCTCGCCTGTCTGGAGTCTCGGTCCTCACCCAGGCCATTGAGATAGAGCATTCCCAGTGACGAACACCTCGCCATCGATCCGCCGTTACAGGCCTTCTTGTAGAGAGAGCGCGCCGCTGTGTAGTTCCTCGACCCACCGAGGCCTTTTTCATAGAGCGAGCCGAGATTCCCGCAGCTTTCTATGCTCCCACCGTCGCAGGCCTGCTTGTCGAGCAAGCGCGTCTGTTCATAGTCCTGGGCCACTCCGCCATGGCCGTAGTAATAGAGGTCACTGAGCAGCCCGCACGAGTCCGCATTGCCGAGGTTGCACGCCTTCTCTAGCAGAGGTTTGGCTTCTGCGTATCGCTTTTGGTCGAAGAATGCACGCCCTTCCCTCGAGCTCTGCGGAGCGATGATGATGGGTGGCCCGTTCAAGCTTTCCGTTGGTTTGAGTGGGGCCGTTCCCGACGCCCCGCCGTTTTCCTGCTCCTGCGTCATCGCGACTGGCGCCGGAATGAGGACAGTCATCAAGGCAAAGGCGGCGATCAGGCTTCTGGGCATAAGGCTCACTGAACTCAGCGAAGCAGGGACGGTGGCCCTTCTTTGTTCCTATTTCATAGTAGCGGATGGAGAGAAATCATCGACCGATTCGCGATGGGCCGGTGTGAAACCGTGGGCTGAGGAAACCGGATCGAGTCCATCCAAGAGGGGTTTACAGGCACGAATCCGGATCCGCCAGCATAAACGATTGCTCGATGAGCGGTTTGCCTGATATCAACAGTTGTGAGTCTCTTCGAGATCGACGGCAATATCATGGTTCAACAAGCGGGCTCGAAAACTGATTTGCGGAGACAGATGAACGAAAAGGCTATCCCATCGCGATTTCCGTCGAGTTCGAGTCGTCCTCGACGGAAGACTTTGCGCTCGACAGCGACGAGCCTGACCCACCACCCTCAGACCTGATCTCAGAGAACACATGGACGGCATTATGGACCTGCCCGACGATGTCGCAATCAGGACCTCAGAGCATCGTGGACAGGTTCTCGGTGAGGTGTATTGGCTTGGGGGGGCGCTGGACCGAGGCAACTGGCGAAGCCCAGGATGCTCTGTTTGTTTCCATGCTAGAGGCGCACGACGATCTTCAGGCGTCGTTTTTTGATCCTCTCCACGAATATCGTTCCCTTACGAATTGACTTTTCTATACGAAAGAACGGACACTATGACGCCAGTTCCCACCTCTCAGAGCGCGCCGCGCCCTACCGTATTCTGGGTCACGGCTATTTCAGCGGCCATCGTCATCCTCCTCTTCTTTACCTGCTGCGTTTACACAGCAAGGAATGATTCCGTCACTTGGGATGAGTCACAGCATCTCTATTCAGGATGGCTCTCCTGGGAGCATGGAGACTTTGGTTACAACCCTGAGGTTCCCCCGTTGGTGAAGATGTGGGACGCAATTCCGCTCTTGCATCGAGACATCAAGCAGCCGGCATTTACGGGCGATCCCTTCAAGAAAGAGGGCTTCGTACTGGGGCAGCGTTTCCTGGCTGCCAATGGCATCGATCGTACCTTGATTCCCGCCCGCATCATGGCTTCGCTGCTGACCGTTCTCCTCGCTACGCTGCTCTTCTTCTGTGCACGGGAGATGTTCGGTGACAAACCGGCCCTCTTCGCCCTACTGCTGTTTTGTCTGGATCCGAATTTCCTCGCTCACGGGGCCTACGTAACAACAGATATTGGGGCCTCACTCACGATGCTTGCCGCGATATATGCATTCTACAGATACATGAAACGTCCTACGCTCGGCAGAATGATCGCGGTTGGGTTCGCCGTTGGACTAGCGATGACGGCCAAGTTTACAGGTGTGTTTATTGTTCCGATATTGTGCCTGATTGCGGCGATCGACTACTGGCTCTCAAAGGATGAAGCAGCGAGTAGCAAGTCTCCTTCGCCTCGGCAATTGATCACTGCGATCGCAGTTGCTTTGGTGATCGGGGTGGGATGCATCTGGACCATATATCACTTCCGCTATGCGGCTCGTCCTGTCCCTCTGCAGTTGCACCCCACGAGCGAGCAGTATCTCGAGAGCCTCACTTCGCCGGCGGCTCGTCGCGTACTGACGACCGTCAGCAAACTTCACCTGTTACCTGAGGCCTATATTTACGGGTTGGCCGACACGAAGATCTCAGCAGGCGATCTCCCAAGTTACTTCTTCGGGCGAGACTACTCGGGCGCTTCGCGCTGGTATTTTCCCGCCGCCTTTGTCATTAAGAGCACTTTGCCGTTCCTGATTCTGTTCGGGCTGACGATGGTTACCGTATTTCGAGGGCGTTGGCGAATGCGACGTGAGATCGTCTTTTTGACGGTCTCTCCCCTCTTTATATTCCTGCTGTCATCCTCTTCCGACCTGGGCATCGGATACAGGCATCTGTTTCCGATGTTTCCGATGCTTTACATTCTGATCGCGGGCTGCGCAGCGCACCTCGTTTCGAGGAATCCCAAACTTATCTATGGATTTGTCATTCTGTTGCTCTGGCAGTTCGTCACGACAGTGACGGCACGCCCCGGACTGTTGGCCTATGCGAATGAGGCCTGGGGAGGACCATCGAAGACGCACCTTTATCTTTCCGACTCAAACGTGGACTGGGGCCAGCAACTCAAAGCCGTCAAATATTATCTCGACAGGCACCCGTCTCAACCCTGCTACTTTGCCTATTTCGCACAAGGTCCTGTCGACTTCAGAGATTATGGAATCGACTGTCATGTGCTTCCGACCGGATCAGCATTATGGACGGGGATCGATACCATGCGCTTCGGCGAAGATCCGAAAATATCGGGCACGGTTTTAATAAGCGATGGCGTGTTAGCAGGTGCAGACATACCTGGCCGGGAAAACCCGTATGCTCAATTTGTATCGGTCCGGCCCACAGCGACAATTGACCGAGGAGTATACGTCTATCGAGGACAATTCACACTTGGGACCGTCGCGGCCCTCGAACATATTAAGGTGGCTGAAGATCTTGCGAAGCAACAAAAGGTCGCAGATACGATCCGCGAAGCGCGCATCGCAGCGAATCTTGACCCGAACAATCCTAAGACCCACATGATCCTGGGTGATGCATTGGCGGCAACAGATGACGCGAGGGCGGCCCAAGCAGAGTATGCCGCCGCGCTTCAGTCGTCGGAACTCGATCCTGTCTTTCAGAAGAGCTTGGTCGACGAGCTTCACGCAAAGACGAAACCCTGAACGGCTCACCGTCAGGCAAGAGCGGAGATCTATGGATTTCCGAGCACATTTAGTGGCGAGAGACGAGCTAACGTCGACCTATTCTCCGATCTACCGAGACCAATGGTCCCGGTAGGTAGGTCGGATGTTTACCCCAGTCGAATTCACTCGCCCTAGTGAACCACACCCAGATCGTCGGCAGGCCAGTAGACAAAGGCTGCCTTGCCGTAGATGAGATTCCGGTCAACGGGGCCAAAGTCCCGGCTGTCGCTGGAGATGGAGCGATGGTCGCCCATCACGAAGTACTGTGCCTGCGGAATGACCATCTCCGGCATTGAGCGGACATCGCGGTAGCGATTGGGCACGTAGTCTTCGTCGATACGCTGGCCGTTGACATAGACCCGGCCCCCGTCGATACGGAGCGAGTCACCCGGCAGCGCAATGACGCGCTTGATGTAGCTCTTCTCCGGATCGCGCGGGTAATGAAAGACCACGATGTCACCGCGCGAAATGTTTTCGAAGCGATAGGCAAATTTGTTGATGAAGAGCCGATCCTGGTCACGAAGCTGCGGCTGCATGGAAGTGCCTTCGACGCGGACAGGCTGGTAAAGAAACGTAATGATCAGGAACGACGCCGCCACGGAGATGAGCACGTCACGCACCCACAGGCGCAGATGCGTCTGGGTCGCGCTCGGCTTCGCCGTCTCGGGCTGCGCGGATGGTGGTTGAATAACATCAGACATTCTTTACTTCCCTCTATATCTTACGAACATCCCAGGTTTCCGAGGGGACAAAGAACCCTGGGATGCGCGACCGGCTTCGGCAGAGGCTGCGGTTGCTGACCGGTAGGAACAAACCCCGCAACGTCTGGCCCAGTGAGATTTGCTTCTTCGAGCTGAAGCGGGCGCTGGAAGACCATCTCAATGGTCTGGCCCTGCGGAAGTATCACTTCATTGCCACGTGTGAAGAGTGTGTACAGCACACCGCCGACTCCACCGGCAAGCGCTCCATAACCGACGCCCGTACCGGGATGATCGGAGGCCGCTCCGATAATGCCGCCAAGGCCCGCGCCCGTCGCCGCCGTGGTCGCCACCGTCCCTATGTCCTTGCCTTTGCTGCCGGCTTGCTCGATTGTGCCTTCTTTGCCCGTGACTCTGGGGCCGTCGGATCCGGGAATGCTATTGACGCTGCCGGGAATGCTGACCACCGAGCCGTTCGGGAAGATGAGCGTGGTGAAGTGCATCGTGACTTGGGCCCGACCCTTCACGCGGCCGGGACGCACAACGCTGTCGATCACTCCCTGGACATAGACGCCGGCGGGAATGACGACATGGCCACTCGACACAACCGGGAAATTGGAGGAGAGATAGACTCCGTCGCCGGGTTGTGCAGTCTTAGTATTTACGCCGCTGCGCAGAGAAAGAAGGACTTTCGTACCGGCAGGAACCTCGACGGTCTTCCCTGGGGTTGCGCTCGCGGATGTGGCTCCCGCAGGAGACGCAGGCGTTGCCGCGGTTGGCGTAGCGGCCCCGGTTGCGGCCTGAGCGGGGGGAGGAATAGCTGGCGGTGACGCTGTCTGCGCCCCGGCAATGGATGCGAACAATGCCGTCCATACCGTGATGCTCCATGTTTTCCTCATAAATTGCTCCCACTCCCGCACTCGTCTCTCTCTATTCTCTCTCAAAGATGCGCTTTGGGCACTGATTTTATAGACGCGGACAAGGCTCACCCGGTTAGCTGGGAGCCTACCCCCGGTGGACGTCCACCGGAGACCGAACCTTCAGGTGTCCTTTTCCTCAGGAAGGGTCGTCCCGTATGCTCGAAAATCAACGGCTGCAATCGTGAAGAAATGCCTTAATATAAGCAGACTCCAATGCCCTTGCCGCCGGCTTCAATCCCCGTGACAGCATTCGAAGGCCGCGAGCGCTTCTGCGCGGCCCGAGAGGTGTTGGAGCGAGCGGTTAGGGAACACGCTTTTCCGGGAGCCGCGTACGGCGTTTTGCTGCGCGGCGAAGTGGTGGCGCTCGATTCGGTAGGGCGCTTTACCTATGATCCATCCTCTCCGGAAGTTACGCCTGGAACGGTTTTCGATGTTGCCAGCATCACCAAGGTGATGGCGACGACGGCCATGGCCATGCTGCTCTACGATCGAGGCCGCGTTGGCAGCGAGGACCGGGACCGCGCTCGGGGACAGAACCGCGGCGTGCTTGATCTCGATGCGTGTATCGGAGACATCCTTCCCGGCTTTGTCGTCGGCATGGAGCCGGGCTCACACAAGGAGCGCGTCACGTTGCGCATGCTGCTCGCCCACTCGTCGGGATTGCCGGGCTATGCACGGCTCTACGAGAACCACCATACCCCGCAGGCACTGCTGCGCGCCGCCCTGCGCATACCGATCGAGGCCGAGCCCGGCAAGCGCGCGGAATATTCGGATATCGGATTTATCCTGCTCGGCAAAGCGCTGGAGGTACTCTCCGGTGATCTGGCGGGACGTTTCTTTTGGCGCGAGATTGCCACGCCGCTGGGCTTTGAGACCGCGCGCTTCTGCCCGCCCGAGGATTGGCGCCAGCAGATTCCTCCCACTGAAGATGACCGAGTGTATCGACGGCGTGTAATTCAGGGCGAGGTGCAGGACGAGAACTGCTACACGCTGGGCGGAGTTGCCGGCCACGCCGGGCTTTTTTCGAACGCTCTCGATGTGTTGCGCTTCGCGGCGTGCATTCTTGCCGAGGGCCGCACGCCGGATGGTTCGCAACTGTTTCAACCTGATACGGTCAAGCTTTTCGCGACGCGCCAATCCGAACCATTGGGCACAACCCGCGCGCTGGGCTGGGATACACCGAGCGAGCCGTCGTCGTCTGGCAAACACTTTACGGAAACGTCCATCGGCCATCTCGGCTATGCCGGAACTTCACTGTGGATCGACCCGAAACGCGAACTGGCAGTCGTTCTGCTCTCAAATCGCACCTGGCCCGATCGTGCGAACACGGCAATTCAAACGGTGCGTCCCCCATTCCACGATGCTTTCGCGGTCGGAATATAGTCGCGATCTACGGGGTCTACGAATTCAGGTGCCAGACGCGTCAGTTGGCGTTAGAATTGGGCAGCACACGTTTGGGAAAACACACAATTATGGTCACGATGACGCCGCCTCAAGCTGATATTAAAAGTTCAAATCACAGGCCGGCGAACCCGGCTACAAATCTGCACGACCTCATGACGGAGAGCCCTAACGACGCATCGCAGGGGTTTGACACCAAATCTGCCTTAGAGATCGCGCGCATCATTAATCACGAAGATTCGAAAGTAGCCGCCGCCGTGAAAAAGGCGCTGCCGGAGATCTCACTGGTCATCGATTCAGTGGCGCGCAGCCTCCGCGAAGGTGGACGGCTGATTTACATCGGCGCCGGATCGAGCGGCCGGATAGCTTCGCTCGATGCCTGCGAGTGTCCACCGTATTTTTCCACGACCCCTCAGACCGTTCAGTACATCATGGCTGGCGGCCCAAAGGCGCTCGCATCGCCGGTTGAAGTCAACGAAGATTCGGAGGAACTGGGCCAACGCGACATCGCCCGACGTCGCCCGACTCGGAAAGACATGATCATCGGTCTTTCTGCCAGCGGACGCACTCCGTACGTCGTTGCCGCCATTGCCTACGCGCGCGCACGGGGAGCCAAGACGGCCTGCATCACCTGCAACCACGACACGCCTTTGGCGGCAGCCGCAGACATCGCCATCGTCGCTGACGTCGGTCCGGAAGTGATCTCCGGCTCGACCCGTATGAAGGCCGCCACGGCGCAAAAAATGATCACCAACATGATCACCACCGGCGCCATGACCCGCCTCGGCTACGTGTACGAAAACCTGATGGTCAACGTCCACATGCAGAACTCCAAGCTGGTCGAGCGCGGCATCAGCATCTTGATGCGCGCCTGTCACATCGGCCGTGACAAGGCCGTCGATGTCATTAAGTCCGCCGGGCGCAGCGTGCCCGTCGCGCTGGTCATGCTCAAGGCTGGAGTCGACAAACCGGAGGCCGTCAGACGCCTGGCCAGATCAGACGGCAACGTGCGCCTCGCCATCGAAGACACCACCATGGATCTGTGACTCCGCATCTGCTTTACGCTCCCTAAAAGCCACCGCACCTCAAGGCGGTGGGCTTTTATTTGCAGAACACGCACTCCTAGATTATAACTTTAGTTATAATCTAGGAGAGGGGCACCATGATCACGGCCGTCAAAGTCACCACCATTGGCAACTCTGTCGGCATCGTCCTGCCCAAGGACATTCTTACCCGACTGAACATCCAGAAAGGCGACACCCTCTACGTCACCGAAACCCCGGACGGCGTGCAGCTCACCCCCTACGACGAGAAATTCGTGCGTGTTATGGAAGCTGCGAATCAGATCATGCGCGAGAATCGCGATGTCCTGAGAAAGCTGGCGGAATAGCTTGTCCAACCTACTCTGGATCGATAAACACGAGACTCTCACCATCCACGCCCAACAACTCGCCGCACATGGCGGCAGGGCGGGCCTGCGCGATGAAGGATTGTTCGAATCGGCACTGGCGCGCCCGCAGAATCTCCTCGCCTGTTCCGAGGAGACGCCCTCCCTTGCCCGGCTGTCTGCTTCCTATGGCTTTGGAATCGCGCGCAATCACCCATTTGTTGACGGCAATCAGCGCACCGCCCTGGTGGTCACGCTGACCTTTCTTCTCGTCAATGGATGGGCCTTGACGGCTCCCAAAGAAGACCGCTATTTCGCCTTTTACGATCTCGCTGCGGGCAAACTCTCCGAGGATGCTCTGACCGAATGGCTTGAAGCCGGCACCGAGCCTGTCTCAAGCTAGCCACTGCCGGGTCACTTTTCCGCATCTCCATCGCGTTTACACTAATCACTTGGGCTGGTTCACGACCGACTCTCCGGCCCACAGGAAGTTATGGATAAACTTGTAATTCGCGGCGGTAATCCGCTGCTCGGTACCGTTCGTATCAGCGGCGCAAAAAACTCGGCGCTTCCCTGCATGGCCGCGGCCATCCTCACCGAGGACGAAGTCGTCCTCGAAAACATCCCGCAGGTTCGCGATATAGAAACCGAGCGCAGACTGCTAGTCTCGATGGGCGGCGAGGTGGAACTCGGTTACGGTCGCGCGCAGCATCGCACCACCATCAGTTGCCGTGCTCTCGACCCAGTAGCCAACTATGAGATCGTAAAAACGATGCGCGCCTCCTCACTAGTGCTCGGCCCGCTTGTGGCCCGAACTGGCCGCGCGCGTGTCGCCATGCCTGGAGGCTGCGCCATCGGAGGACGCCCCATCGATCTGCACATCAAGGGTCTGGAGACGATGGGCGCCTCCATCACTTACGAGCACGGCTACATTGAAGCGCGGGCCGAACGGCTGAAGGGCGCCCATATCAACTTCGACAAGATTACAGTCACCGGAACCGAAGACCTGCTCATGGCAGCCGTTCTCGCCGAAGGCGAAACCGTGCTCGAAAACTGCGCGCGCGAACCTGAGGTAGCTGACCTTGCCACCCTGCTCACCGCCATGGGCGCGAAGATCGAAGGTGCAGGCGCGTCAGTGATCCGCGTGCAGGGCGTGGACAAGCTCCACGGTGCACGGCATCGCATTAATCCTGACCGGATCGAAGCCGGAACATTTCTGGTTGCAGGAGCAATCACCGGCGGGGACCTCTGCGTGGCCAGCTGCAATCCAGCACACCTTGGCGCGATCATAGCCAAACTCGAAGAGTGCGGGGTGCGCGTCGATATCATCGGCAGGGATTCCATCCGTGTTCGCAGCGAGGGGGATCTTAAAGCTGCCGACCTTTCGACCGAAGAGTACCCTGGCTTTCCCACTGATATGCAGGCGCAATACATGGCCTTGGCGACCCAGGCAGAAGGCACTTCCGTCGTTGCAGAAAATATCTTCGAAAACCGTTTCATGCACGTGCAGGAGTTGGTACGCATGGGCGCCAACATCAAGGTCGAAGGGCACACGGCGACAGTGCGCGGCAAGTCTCCGCTTTCAGCCGCCGCTGTTATGTGCTCCGACCTGCGCGCCTCGGCCTCGTTGGTGCTTGCTGCACTCGTCGCCGATGGCGAGTCGATTCTCGATCGCGTTTACCACATGGATCGAGGCTATGAGCACATCGAGGAGAAGCTGCGCGGAGTGGGCGCGCAGATTCGCAGAATGGGCAATGTGTTCGGCAGTAGGCGCGAACTCGCCACGGCAGAAGCGCATTGACCTTGACGGCTATTGACTCTTCTTTTTTTGTGTCCCATCGTTGAGGAGAGACCATCATGTCTACGGATGACAAGGCCCTACGGAAACACCTTCTTGAATTTCTACACGGAGGCAACGCGCATGTGGATGTTGCCACGGTTGTCGATGACTTCCCCGAGGAATTGTACGGAAGCAAGCCGAAGGCTGCGCCCTATACCCCGTGGCAGCTTCTCGAACACATCCGATTCACGGTCAGTGATCTGCTGCTCTTCTCAACAGATCCCAAATACACAGCGCCCAAATGGCCTGACGACGCTTGGCCTGCGGAAGATGCCCCGCCCTCCAAAGATGACTGGAAAAAATCGGTAAAGGCTCTCAAGTCTGACTTCGCCGCCTTTGAAAAATTGGTGCAGGACCCCGATTCGAATTTGTACGCGGAAATTCCGTGGGGCGAGGGTCAAACCCTGCTGCGCGAGGTCATGCTTGCATGCACTCACACCAGTTACCACCTTGGGGAACTTGTGCTACTGCGAAGACAACTCGGCGCATGGAAGAAGTAAGTCAGACAACCAAAATTTCATCTCCAGCTTACGGCAAGCTGCCAGCGCAGGTTGTGCACGGCAGTCTTCCGCAGGACTCGCTCGTACTCCTCGAGTTCGCTGACGACCAGCCCGGTCTCGGTGCCGAGCATGGTGGAAGCATCTTTCAGAAAGTCATGGAGCGTCGAGATCGTCACCAAGCCGTCTTCGGGTGAGAACCATTGCGGGGGTGGCAATGTCTTGGCCCATTCCGGATCGCCTGCGCCTTCTTCAAGCAGCAGAGCCATGGAGTTTTGGTCGGCGGAGAAGAACTCGAGCAGCGGTTTTACACCCAAACGCACGGCCAGTTTCTCGAGAGCATCCTCGTTGCGTGCCAGGGCTTGTCCGTTGACGAAGATATCGTAGCCCGGATCTTCACCTTCGACGACGATGTACATGGACGCGCTCATTCCTGGTCTGTCATCCTCCGGATCGGCTTCCCAAATCTACCTTCGATCCTACTTCAGATTCGGATGCGGTTGCGGTGTCAAAGGTACGGTTTGTTATCTGAAGAGTTACGGCTTCTTGGCGGCCGACGCCGTCTCCGCGGAGGAGCCAGATAGTAGCTCCAACGATCATTCCCGCTCCGGCCCACATTTCCACAGAAGATTTTGCACGCAGGAAACAAGCTGCTTCGACAACGGCAATCAGTGTCGCGATCCACTGCAGAGCCGCTACCTGCCACACCTCCAGTTTGGTCAAAAGCCAATAAACCAGAGGCACGGTCACGCCGCTCACCGTCACACCCAGAATCAGCAGCGAGAAAACTGTCTGTTCGCTCCAGCCGATTGCAACCTTCCGCTCGGTGGCCACACTGAGGGCGCCAAGCAGGATAGCTGCCGCAGCGAATTGGACAGCAACAGAGGCCAAGAGGTCAGACGGGCGCAGATACCTCTGCGCATAGTTCAGGGAAAATGCGCCGAGTGCCACAGCCGTACCGATCAAGAGCACGCCCTTGATTTGCCCAGTTGAAGTGGACAATCCCTGCGCGACAAGAGTGGCTACGCCGCCGATGCCAATCACCAGGGTTGGGATTGCTCTGCTCGCCGCCTCCGGGCTCATCAGCAGCGCCGCCAGCGGCATGCTGGCGAAGAGCGTCGCCACGACTCCCGGAGAGACTTGCCCGGTAGCCCACACGGTCAGCGCATAAGGCAGCGCTACCATAGTCACCCCAAGAACAAGTGAGGGGACGAGAGCAGTCTCTTTTCTTGATGGCGCGAGCAGCCGGGTAAAAATCGCGGCGATGGCAAAGCGTAGTGCACCGGCCTGGAGTCCAGGAACTTGGGGAAGGACAAATGAACTGGGAATCCACGCGCTGCCCCAAAGGAGCCCAACCATAACAAATGTCGATGCCGTGCGCCAATTCATCAGCTTCAGTTTATTCGCTCAAGAAAAAGGGCTGCGCCTCATGCGCAGCCCCGTAATTTATCTACTGATTTAGCTTACTGCGGTCCGCGATTGCCACCGCCGCCACCCGGTCCGCGGCCGCGGCCGCGGCGACGTCGGCGCTGTCCACCGCCACCCTGCCCTGATCCGCCTGGGCGGCGCTCGCCGCTGGAAGCCACAGATACGGGAACGCCATCGGCGCGGTTGAAGTTAATCTCTTCGCCGCCATCCTCGCTCGCCGCATCATCGAAGTCGTCGCCGCCTTCGATGGTGATGGTGCTGGCATTCGACGAAGGCTGGCGCTCTGTGAACTCCGGCTGCGGTTGACGGCGAGGACGGTCTTCGAAGGCAGGTGCAGCGGACTCACCTGACGCGGAAACGTCGCCAATCGGACCACCCTGCGCATTCGGGTCAGGAAGACCCAGCTTCAGGCGCTGTTCCTTGAGAAGTGCCTTGCGAGAGAGCTTGATGCGGTTGCCTTCCACGCCCAGGACCTTCACCAGAACCTGATCGCCTTCACGCAACTCATCCTTGACCTCCTTCACGCGATGCTCGGCGATCTCGCTCACATGCAGCAGACCATCGGTGCCCGGGAAGATCTCGACGAACGCGCCGAATTCCGCCAGGCGAACCACCTTGCCGAGATAGGTCTTGCCAATCTCCGGCACGGCCGTCAGGTTGTTGATCATTTCGAGCGCTTTTTTCAAGCCTTCTTCATCGCTCGACGCCACATTCACGCGGCCCGTATCGTCGACATCGATCTTGACCTGCGTGGCCTCGATGATGCCGCGAATTGTCTTTCCGCCCGGCCCGATCAGGTCGCGGATCTTGTCGACCGGAATCTGGAGTGTGCGAATCTGCGGTGCATACTTCGACTTGATCTCACGCGATCCGCTGAGTGCGGCGTCCATGGTGTCCAGTAGGAAGAGCCGTCCACGACGAGCCTGTTCGAGCGCCTCGCGCATGATCTGGCCAGTGATGCCGCTGATCTTGATGTCCATCTGTAGTGCGGTGATGCCCTTGCGGGTGCCCGCAACCTTGAAGTCCATATCGCCGTAGTGATCTTCCGCGCCCGCAATATCGGTCAGAATGGCATATTCCTCGCCCTCCTTGACCAGGCCCATCGCAATACCGGCGACCGAGGCCTTGAGCGGGATGCCCGCGTCCATCAGCGCCAGGCTAGCTCCGCAAACCGAAGCCATGGAAGATGAACCATTTGATTCGAGAATGTCGGAAACCACCCGCAGCGAATAGGGCGATTCATCTTCGCTCGGCAGGACCGCGCTCACCGCACGCTCCGCCAGTGCTCCGTGACCCACTTCGCGGCGGCCAACGCCGGTCATGCGGCCCACTTCGCCCACTGAGAATGGCGGAAAGTTGTAGTGCAGCATGAAGCGCTTCCGCTGCTCGCCTTCGAATGTCTCAAGGCGTTGCGAGTCATCGCCGGTGCCCAGTGTCGCGGTCACCAGCGCCTGCGTTTCTCCGCGCGTGAACAGCGCCGAGCCGTGCGTGCGGGGCAGAACGCCCACTTCAATCGAGATGGGGCGAATCTGATCGAAGGCGCGGCGGTCGGGGCGAATGCGCCCCTTCGTCACCTGCTCGCGGAAGATGTTCTCGCGCAGTGCCTCGTAATATTTGGCCAGCTTCTTTTTCGCTGCCGCGACGTCTTCGCCCTCGGCGACTTCCTGCGCGAGCTCGTCCTTGATTTGCTTGACGAGCGCATAGCTTTCCGCTTTGGGATGGGCGCTGGTGTCGAGCGCATCCTTGAGGCGATCGCCGATCTTGGCGCTCAGCGCTGAATAGTAAGCGGTGTCGAATTCAGGAGCAACGACCTCGCGCTTCGCCTTGCCCGCCAGCGAGACCAGCTGTTCGATCCCGGCGACGATTTTCCTGATTTCGCTGTGTCCAAACTCGATGGCATCGATAACCGTCTCTTCCGAGACTTCATTGGACCCGCTCTCGACCATCACAATGCCGTGCTTGGTGGCGACGACGGTGATGTTGATGGTGCTGTCGCGCCGCTCGGTGTAAGTCGGGTTCACAACGAACTCGCCATTCACTTGGCCAACGCGCACCGCGCCAACCGGACCTGCAAAAGGAATATCCGATAGAGCCAGCGCCGCACTTGCCGCGTTGATGCCGATAATATCGGGATCATTTTCCTTATCCGCCGAGAAGACGAGTACGATGACCTGCGTCTCGTTACGGAAACCTTCTGGGAACAGTGGGCGAATGGGGCGATCGATCTGACGGCAGGTCAGAATTTCGCGCTCGCTCGGGCGACCTTCGCGCTTGATAAAGCCTCCGGGAATGCGCCCGCCTGCATAGGCATACTCGCGATAGTCGACGGTAAGGGGAAAGAAATCAATGCCTTCTTTTGCATCGGGAGAGGCGACGGCGGTGCCCAGCACCACCGATTCACCCTGGGTGACGAGCGCGGCCCCTGAGGCCTGCTTGGCCATACGGCCGGTTTCAAAGTGCAGCCGCTTGCCGCCGGCAAGTTCAACTGTAACGTCCTGCTTCATACAATCCTCGTTTCTGGATAGGAACTGGCGATCGCGCCTGGTCTATAGCCGCCAAGCGCCGCAACCTGCGGCGCCTCGTCAACTTGAGAGGCCGGCTTGTAGTCCGAATGGCGAATCGCGGGTGGGAAGTACACGTCGAAGAGGGAAAGTGGGAAAAGAGGCACAGACGCGAAGGCTACTTGGAACCCGGGGGTTCGATCGAGCTGGGCCTGACCTTCGCTGCCGGAGAGCACTCTCATCACAGAGAAGCTCTCCCCGTTTTGCGCAGTGCCGTTTTGCAGGATCGTCCGTCAGAGACAAGCCCTGCTTGCGGTGGATACACGTTTGCCCGTTGCCGGGCCCACGTACTCCATCCTCTTATCGATTTCCGTCGCGTGTGCTTAAAGGACAAAGGGATCTTTAAGGCTACTTGCGTATGCCTAGCTTGCCGATGACTTCGCGATAGCGGTCGGAGTCGTTCGTCTTAAGGTAGTCAAGCAGGCGCCGGCGCTTGCTCACCAGCATCAACAGGCCTCGGCGCGAACCATGGTCCTTCGCGTGGGTCTTGAAGTGCTCGGTCAGCTCGCCAATGCGCTCGCTGAGGATCGCGATCTGCACTTCAGGACTGCCGGTATCGGAGTCATGCGTGCGAAAACGCGTGATAATGTCGGATTTTTTCGTAGGTGCCAGCACGGTGTGTGCGTTACTCCTGTTTTCTGTGTTCTCTACACTTCCTAAGTGTCTGCAACAAGAATAACATGGAGGGCATTTCAGCGGCAATCAAAGTGCGGTATCTGTTGCCCCGAAAATCGCGCTCTACGCCTCGGGATAAGGATTTGGGGAAGGTCATCAAATACAAGTAGATAGGGACCCGGCGCTGTTAAGGGTTGGGTTACACCGTAATTCCCAAACCCTACATCCTCCCCGCTCAGTTCCCTGCCTGCTCCTCAACCACTTCGGGCGGCGCAGGCACAATGCCAAGCTGGATATAAATGGGTCGTATCTCATCGCGAATCTCCCGCCGCCGCGACCAGAACCATGCCGCCCCTAGAATGCAACAGGTTCCGGTCACCATCACCGTCCGAGGCGCGCCGATCCAATGCGCCAGCGTGCCCGCCAGCAGGCTGCCAAACGGAGCCATGCCGACAAAAGCGGCCGTGTAATAGCTCATTACGCGCCCGCGCATCTGTTCATCCACCAGAGTCTGGATGATGGTGTTGCTAGCCGTGAGCCCCTGCATCATACCGAAACCCACCACCACCATCAGCCCCAGCGAAAGCCACAACACGCGCGACATCCCGAAGCACACCAGCCCCGCCCCAAACATCGCCGCCGCAATCGGAAGCATCTTCAGCAACCCGCGCACCGATTTGCGCAGCACCAGAGACAGCGCCGAGATCAACGCCCCCACGCCCGCCGCGCCCATCAGAAAACCCAGCGTATGCGGTCCGCCGTGCAGCACCTGCGCCGCAAAAACCGGCATCAGCACCATGTAGGGCATGCCCATCAGGCTGACCAGCGCGAACAGCAGCAGAATATTGCGCACGGGCACAAAGGTCGAAACATACTGCCAGCCCTCGTGCAGTTGCTCAAGCATGGATGTGGCCGCACGCTTCACATCCGGCACATGAACCCGCATCAGTAGCAGCGAAAAGATCACCGCGATGTAGCTCAGGCCATCGATAAAGAAGCACCAGCCCTCATTCGTCGCTGCGATCACCAGACCCGCCAGCGACGGGCCGATCAGTCGCGCCAGGTTCACCATCGAAGAGTTGATAGCGATGGCATTCGACAAGTCGCCGCGGTCCTCCACCATCTGCACCATGAACGACTGCCGCCCAGGCATGTCGAATGCGTTGATTATCCCTTGAAACGCACTCAGCGCCAGCAGGTCATGGATCGTTATCCGATGCGAGAGGGTCAACCACGCCAGCGCCAGCGATTGCGCCATCGCCAGAGCCTGTGTACATACCAGTACCTGGCGCCGGTCGAGCCGATCTACCAACACTCCTGCGAAGGGCGCCAGCAAAAATGTCGGGATCTGCCCAACAAAGCTTACCGTACCCAGCAGCAGCGCGGATTTCGTAAGCCGATAGACCAGCCACGCGGTCGCGATACGGGTCATCCAGGTACCGATCAGCGAAATGCTCTGGCCGCCAAAAAACAGCCGGAAATTGCGATTCCGCAGCGCCCGCCAGGCATGGGAGTAATCCCGGCGACCCGGCACACCATCGCTCTTCACTTCTTCAGAAGATTTCTCAGAGGAATCCGTGCTCATCGAGTAACCATTTAGATGCCGTCAATATTGCAGCGATTCCTTCCTTATCGCTGTCCTGTTTCAACCACACACGCATGCGCAGAAACACCACCACGCCCACCAGGTCTGTGCCGTAAACCGGCCTCAGCTGCGATCCCACCGTATAGGCCGTGACCTGTCCTCCAAGTTCGGCTCACTTCCGTCGAAACCGCTTCCTTCCAGTCGCACCATCCCCTGTTCCACCTCTTCCAGAAAAGTGGTCGCTTTGCCGCTCATATTCAGCGGCATCTTCATCGACTGCTGCGCAATCGCGAACGGGCTCACCGCGAGCAGCAGTGAGCAAATCCAATTCCTATGCACAAGATTCTCCGGGAAGAAACAGCAAGGCAGCAACACACGTCTGCCGCATCCTCGGTCGGAGAGAAAATCAGATTCGCAGATTGAATCTTGGAGGAGTGGCCGTCTCAGGAAGATTCCGTGAGATGGAACCGTCCACAAACAAGACCGGAGCAACCACCCGAGCCGTCGCGATCACTGGTGTCTCAGCCGCAGGCAATGCCGGCACTCGAACCAAGGTCCTCACCGCATGCTCGCAAACCAAGCTGCTGTGCCAGCCTAGATTTGCCTTCGTCGATATGCGTTACACAACAGTCGCGCGCGGCGCGGCGCAGCACCCAGCTCGTCTCGCACAATGCCGCTGACCAAAACATGGTCAAAACAGAGCCGCCAGCACCGCCGCAAATGTGATCGACGTTTCACATCTTTATCCTAATGCGCCGCGATCTCGCCGCTGCCGCCGCCCGCGTGCGGATGATTCTTTTGGAGCAGGAACGAAAGCGGGATCATGAGAATCGCAGCGCCGCACAGGATATAGAACACATCCACGTAGGCCAGCGTCTGCGATTGCTGGATGAGCTGGCGATAGATCTGGCCCTGCGCGAAGCCATCCGCATTCGGAGGCCCGCTGCGGCCATCGAAATAATGCGTTAAAGCTTGCACCTGCTGCTGGAAATTGCTGTTTACAGGCGTCAGGTATTTCAAAAGTTGGTCCTGGTGGAAATTCGCTCGCTCCACCACCAACGCGTTGGTTAGCGAGATCAAGATGCTCCCGCCGATGTTTCTCACAAAATTGATCAGTCCCGCGACCTGGTTATTCTTCTCGCGGGGCATGCCAAAGTAGGCCGCCGTCGTCACCGAGATAAACACCAGCGGAATCGCGAACACCTGCAGCACGCGCAGCCAGGAAGACTCCGCGAAGCTTAATCCCAGGTTGAGCCTCGTCGCCGTTATGAAGTAGGCCACCGTGAAGCAGAAGAAGCCGAAGGCGATGATATTGCGCGCCGGAAAATGCGTCACAGCCTGCCCGGCAATCGGCACGATAAGGAGCAATGCCAAGCCGCCGCCGGAAAGCGCGAGACCCGCTGAGGTCGCTGTATATCCCAACTGCGACTGAAGAAACTGGGGCTGCAGTACGGTCGTCGCATTCAGAAAACCGCCGGTGAGCAGCATCAGAAAGCAGCACACGGCAAAATTTCTGTTCTTGAACAGCTTCAGGTCCATCAGCGGATTCTTGACGAACCACTCCCACACAATCAAGGCCACGAACGAGACCACAAAGGTAATCGCGAATGCAACGATGAAGTGCGAACCGAACCAATCATTCTCCTCACCCTTGTCCAGCATGATCTGGAGCGCGCCCATCGAGATCACCAGTAGGCTCAGTCCGACATAATCCAACTTGAAAAAGTTCTTTTTATCGGGCACGTTCCACGGTGGATCCTCAACCAATCTATTCGTCAAGACTAGGGCCAACACGCCCACCGGAATGTTGATGTAAAAAATCCAGTTCCAACTGTAATTGTCCGTGATCCATCCGCCCAGCGTGGGTCCTATCGAAGGAGCAAGCACCGCCACGATGCCGTAGAGCGCAAACGCCAGTCCGCGCTTCGCGGGCTCGAAAGAATCGGCCATGATCGCCTGCGCCATCGGCTGCAATCCCCCGCCGCCTGCTCCCTGCAGTACGCGGAACAGCAGCAGCAGCGGCAATGACGACGCAATGCCGCAAAGAAAAGAGCTGATCGTAAAAATTACGATGCAGCTCATAAAGAATTTCTTTCTACCGATAATGCTCGCTGCCCACCCGCCCATTGGCAGCACGACCGCGTTCGATACCAGATACGCTGTCAGCACCCATGTACTTTCGTCCTGGCTTGCGCCCAGGCTGCCCGCGATGTGCGGCAGTGCGACGTTGGCAATCGAGGTGTCTAGCACCTCCATAAACGCCGCCACAGCCACCACAGCGGCAATCAGCCAGGGGTTGGCCTTAGGACGCCACTTATCCAGCGCGATCAATCTGGGCTCTGCTGTTGTCGCGGATGCCGCCATTGGTCTTTTGCGCTCCTCTCCTGCTCTTCGGAAGTGGCAGCAAACGCGGGCTTCTCCAGAATGGCCCGAACAATAGCAAGTAGATGCGCCTAGAACCGGAACGACGCCAAAATCTCAGATCAGATACTTGTTCAGAAACTGCAGTGACCGCTCTCTGGCCACCTCGGCCGATTCTGGATCGTAGCTCGAACGTGGATTGCAATTGAAACCATGGCCGGCGTCATACCAGTAAATCTCCACTTCAGGATGTGCCTTCGCCACCGTATCCACTTCTTCGCTGGGAATGTGCTGATCCTTCCTGCCAAAGTGCAGCATCACCGGAGCCGTCGGCGTTTCGGCGGCAAACAACCCGATGCCGCCGCCATAATATCCCACCGCCGCATCGGCTTTGAGGCGCGTCGCCGCTAACCAGGCAATCGTTCCTCCAAAGCAATAGCCGATGACGCCGCACTTCTTGCCGGTCTGGCTGCGAACATGGCCGAGAGCCGCAGTTGTATCGCGAACGGCATTGTCCACATTGAGCTTCGGGACAAAGGACATAGCCTTCTTTAGATCTTCGCCTTGATAGTCCAGCTCAATCCCGCGCTCGTAGCGATCGAACAGCGCAGGAGCGACGGCCAGAAATCCATCCTTCGCAAAACCATCCGCCACCGAGCGAATATGCGCGTTAACCCCGAATATCTCCTGCACCACTACCAGTCCGGCGATGGGCTCGCCCACCGGTTTTGCTACGTAGGCCTCCAGTTCATGCCCATCTTCCGCCTTCAGATGCACTCGATCGCTCATATTCTCCCTCTAAGGCTTGGCGGTTGCATCGCCCGACGAGCTTTTCCCTGCATCGGCCGCAGCATCATTGACTGCCCAATAACTCGCCCGCGCCACCACATGCGCTCCGTAGTTCTCGGCCAGTGAAACCTGAATCGTATGCAGGCCGGGCGTCAGGTCTATCGGACGAAAGCTCAGCATGTAGCGATTGCGCGCATGGCTCGCCACCTCCGCCACGCGATTTTCGAAACCCTTCTCCCGGGTAAAGGGGGCATACTCGCCCCCGCTCATCGAAGCCAGGGTCTTTGGGGTATTCTTCCGCATGGCGTTCACCGCCATCACCAGCGGCGCAAGCAAGTTTAGCTCCGTGCCCCCGTCGGTGTTGCCCTTGCCCCAGTCGATAAGCTCCGCTTTCGACGGAGAAAACGCTAGGCTCAGCACAAGCGTATTGGTAGTCCCAATACGCTCCACCAGTTGCGGAATCGTCACATTCCGGCTGCCATGGTCGCGCGACTCGCTGATCAGCAACAGCACACGCCGATGGTCCGCCGGCCGATGCTCCAGCAGATCCACCGAAAAACCAACTGCATCCAGAATCGCTGCACCGCCGTCCCCTTCGGGTAGCTGTTGCAGATCGCGCTGAATGTAGCTCGTGTCCGTTTGAAAACCCTCCAGGTAAATCGGCTTGGAATCGAAGACGACAAGCGCGACTTCGCCGCGCTCTGTTCCCGTAAACAGTTCGAGCAGCGGCCCCAGCCGGGCAAATTTGTCGTACTCGAGCGGCGCATCGCGGCCCCGCTCCATGCAGATCACCAGCGATATCGGATCCGTGTCCAGGTCTTCCTCGACACGCACCTTCTGCTGCACGCCGTTATCCAGCAGTTTGAAATCTTCCGGCTTCAGCCCGTATACCACTTCGCCGGAAGACTTCTCCACCAGCGTCGGAACCAGCACCACGCTGGTGTTCACACGAATCGTCGGGGCGTTGAACTGCTCGTCAGCAACAGGAGGAGGTAATGCCGTGTGTACTGGCGGCCCCTGGGAGGGCGGCTGTGCAGGCTGCTGTTGCGCCGGAGGCTCGCCCGGAAACGGCTCCTGCGCGGCACATGCGCCGGACATCGCCGCGAGAAGGAAGAACAGGTTAAATGTCTTTCGGATCTGGCTCAGCAAGAAGAAAACTCCGCAGCTTTCATCAGACCAGATACCGCGTGCTCTGCCAAGTCGCCGATCGTCGCTCAATAGGCGGCGTCGGGACACGGCTATCCAATAGCATCACGCAAAGCAAAGAATGCCGGCGTGGGCTGATAGTCTGCATCGAACGGCAGGCACCGCTGCGGATGGCCATCCGGGCGCGCATATTTTGCGCCGTCCAGCCACGTGTAGCGATCCGTGATGCCCCAGGTCAGCACTGCACGGACATTCGGCTCCGCGGCCATCATGGCTACATAATTCTTGTATACCGCAGCCACCGCGGCATCCCGCTCCGCTATCGAGCCCTGCAGCTTGCGCTCGTTCACATCCATTTCAGTTACGAACACTTGCAGATTCATCTGCCGTAGTTCACGAGCAAATTCACGCAGCCCTGCGCCCGGCGCGGGATCGCCCGCAGTCAGATGGCTCTGCACTCCCACGGCATCGATCGGCACTCCGCTCGCCTTCATCCGCCGCACCAGCGCCAGCACCTGTCCGCGCTTTTCGATCTGATCGTCAGTATCAGATTCGATGCCGTAGTCGTTGTACGTCAACAACGCTTTCGGATCGGCCGCTCGCGCAGTGCGAAATGCCACATCGATATAGTCCGGCCCCACCAGCTCCAGCCATGGAGATTTGCGCATTCCATCAGGCAATCCGCTCTTCCGATCGATGGCCTCATTCACCACATCCCACGAATGCAGCTGGCCCGCGTAATGCCCGGCCACTGTCCTTATGTGATCGGTCAGAATCTGTCGCGCATTCTCTTTCGTAACCGTGCCCTCGAACCAGTCCGGCAGCGCTTCATGCCAGCACAGATTGTGCCCCCTTACTTTCTGGCCATGGGCTGAAGCAAATGCAAGCATCGCATCCGCTCCTCGAAAGTCGAATTTATCCGGAGCCGGCCGCAGAGCCTTCCACTTCATCACATTTTCCGCGACCAAGATGCCCGACTGTGCGGCCACGGTGCTGGCGTAATCCGGCTCATTTGCCAGCCTTCCCGGAACCACTGCGCAGCCCACTAGCAGTCCGCGCGCCTCCGCATGCGCACGCAGCGACCGCGCACCGCTCACGTCTGTCGTGGCCTCAGCACGCGCGATCGAACCTGCGCCAGGCAAAGCGCTCGCTAGAGCAAGCGATGCCACCTTCAAAAACTCCCGCCGTGTCCGCAATTCTTTCCCCTAATTCCTAATGGCCGATCCCTAATCCTCGTTCACTATTCCCGGCTCCCTGTTTTTTCCAACTCCCCGGTCCACTTCAAAAAATGCAGGATGCTCCATTTTTCACGCCACACAAAGCGCACCATATCCTTCGGCTTGATTTCGTCGGCCTTCATCCCCGAGTAGGTTTCGATCCGCCACTTTAAATATTCACTGTGCCACGGACGCAGGCGATGGCCGCGCGTCGCATTCCAGACGAATCGTATCGCCGCTATCACCCCGACAGCACCTCAGTTACAAGTATAAGGACACGCGTAAGACAGGAACATCTGGTGTGAACTCGTGCAACAAGCCTGAAGATCGGTGGTTATTGTCCTACCTTCGCCGTTGTCTTGGGAGCTTCCTCCAACTCGCGTGCCCGCGCGCACAGCTTCTCCAACTTGCCCTCGATCCCTCGATCGAGCCATGGCCAATATGCTCGTACTCGAATACCCCATCGGCATCGATCGTAAACGTGTGTGGCATCGCATTGACCGCAAACCGGCGCGAGAGCGATCCCTCAACGCCCCAACGAAAGCGTTAGAAAAAGGCAAAGTTTGTGCGCGATGCAGCCGCTACTTACCGCCCGGACTCATAGCTGCCGGCGACTGCTGTCCATTCACAGTCTGCGAATCATTTAAGGTGTAGATCACCTCGCCCGGCCGCGCATAGTGCAGCCGCTCGCGTGCCTCGTGCTCGATTGCATCCGGGTCGCTCTTCAGCCGATCCAGATGCTCTTGCAGCCGCTGGTTTTCCTGTTGCAACGCATCGATCTGGTTATGCAGTTCACGATCCTCGATGCGCTTCTGCTGGTAGATGTTCACTCCGTTGCGGCCCACCATGACGTGATATCCAAAAAAGAGCGCGAGCACAATGGCCAGTCCCGTGGCGATGCGCCTGCGCACGCGGTAGACAAATTCCGCTGCGCGCGCCTTCATCTTTGCCTTTGTTTTGGTCGAATTAGGCTCTGTCGAGCTACGTTCCGCAGTGCTCACAAGCTGTTCCCCTGAGTTCTTATCATCGGCGCGAATTCACAGGTTTGCATGCATTCTTCCTAGAAAACTCGCGTCGGGGGAATCTAATCCAGCACCCAATCCTTGGCGGCCTTGCTGAGCGCATCAGCATCGTTGTGTTTGCGCGCCTCCGTGTAGACACGTACCACCGGCTCAGTGCCGCTCAGCCGGTAACAAACCCAAGAGCCGTCGTCGAGAATCAGCTTGAGCCCGTCGGTGCGCACAATCTGAGCCACCTTGCGTCCCCCCAGCTCCGTGGGATCGGTCTTGACCTTCTCTACGAATTTCGCCTTCACCTCGGACGTCAAGCGGAAGTTTTCGCGGTTCGGATAGAACTCGCCAACCTTGCTGAATAGCTCCTTTAGCTGGTCACCCAGGCACTTGCCGCGCACCGCGACCATCTCGGCCACCAACAAGCCGGCGATCACGCCGTCCTTCTCAGGAACATGCCCGCGAATGGTCAACCCCGCGCTCTCTTCGCCGCCAATCGCAATCTTGTCTTCATTGATAAGCTCGCCAATGTACTTGAAACCGACCGGCGTCTCGTACAGCGGAACCTTGTAATATTCGGCCAACGCGTTCACCAGGTTTGTCGTCGCCACCGACTTCGCAACGCCATTCCGCCAACCGCGTGTCTCGACCAGATAATCGAAGAGCAGCGCAAGAATGTAATTCGGCTGGATGAACGTCCCATCCTCATCTACGATCCCGAAGCGGTCGGCATCTCCGTCGGTCGCGATGCCGATCTGCGCGCCGGTCTCCTTCATCTTCGCCTTGCAATCGCCCAGCAAGTGGTCGTCCGGCTCCGGAGCATGTCCTCCGAAGAGCACATCGCGATAATCATGCACGGTCGCCGTTTCAACCCCGTGCTCGCGCAGGATGTGGCAGCTATAGCCGCGCGCTGCGCCCCAGAAGGGATCGAACACCACCTTAATGCCGGCCTTTTGGATGGAAGGAAAATTCACCAATTCGGATAAACGCTTGAGGTAATCCGGCTTTACGTCGACTGCTTCAAACTTCTCCTTGACATCGGGCGCTGGGATAGCTTCGCCCAGAGCCGCGATTTCCGCCTCGATGTGCTTCGTCACTTCGGGCAGCGCCGGTGCGCCGTCGGGGGTTGAAAACTTGATCCCGTTGTACTCGGGAGGGTTGTGGGACGCCGTAAAGTTGATAGCGCCGCCCGCTGACCGCCGACGTACCGCATAGGAAATCGCTGGAGTGGGAGCCGCCGCGGGAATCACGATCGGCGAGACGCCCTGCGCGGCCAGCAACTTCGCGGCCTCAGCCACAAACATCTCACCGAGGAAGCGCGTATCGCGTCCCACCAGAACCTTGTGTGACCCCGGCTGCGAGGCTACATACTTCGCGATGCCCGTTACCGTCCTGCGAACATTCGCCAGCGTGAATTCGTCGGTGACAATGGCTCGCCACCCTGAAGTGCCAAACCTGATCTCCACCGCCATGCGTTTCCCCTTGCCATGTGAACTCTACCGGATAGGATGTTTCCAGGACACGCCGATACTTCAGCCTTCTAAGGCGAGACAAATGACTCAGAATTCTACGCCTTCGGCCAACATCGTACTCTCTACCGCGAGTACCCGAGAAGAAGCCGAGCGAATTTCCCGGGCTCTGGTCGAGCGCCGTGTCGCCGCCTGCGTCAGCCTTATTCCAAATTTGACTTCGATCTATCGCTGGCAGGGCACGATGGAAGAGGCCCAGGAAGTCCTGCTGCTCATTAAGACCTCCACTGAAAGACTGCCCGCACTCGAAGCCGCGCTGCGCGAGATGCACTCCTATGAGATCCCAGAGTTTCTTGTCTTAGCAGTTGAATCGGGAAACCAGGCATATCTCGACTGGCTCTTCGCGTCGGTCGCGTCCTGAGATCCTTAAGCTACGTGGCCATCACGCAAACAATGACGCACCACCGTGGGCTTTGTTATTCTTGGTTCAGGTTTCCATGCGTGTTCTATATGTGGTCTTCGTCGTGAGCCTTGTGGCGCTTGTCTGGACCGTCTTTGCCGTAAAACGTCACATCCGCGATCACGACGCGGAACCGACTGACCTGCTTCATTTGACCGGCGGTAAAAACGACGATCCGCTCGAGAATCTTGAGTAGCTGGGGGTTCGAAAACATCATGACGAATCAGGCACAAGTCGCTGTTCCCACAACCGTTACACCTTCTATCCCACTCTCGCCGGCTGCTTACCGCATTGCTGGCGCAATCGTCGGCAGCCTGCTGGTAGCCCTCTGCGCGCATGTCTCCGTACCGCTGCTTTTCACTCCCGTACCGCTCACCCTGCAGACTTTTGCGGTGCTACTCCTAGGCTTAACCCTAGGCCCAGCCACTGCCTTTGCTGCGCTCGCTCTCTACCTCGTTCAGGGAGCCGCGGGCCTGCCCGTCTTCAGCCCCCACGGTCCCGGAGGCGTGCTGCAGCTCATGGGTCCCACCGGCGGATTCCTGCTCTCCTATCCATTCGCAGCCGCTCTCACCAGCCTGCTTGCACGCCGCATTCGCCCCGCTTCCTTTGCCGCCTACGCCTTCTCAGCGGCTATCGGTAGCGTCCTCATTCTTGCTGTGGGCGCGTCCTGGTTCGCAATTCTTGCGCATCAATCCCTGATTGGGACACTGAAAATGACGGTATGGCCATTCCTGCCGGGCGACGCTCTCAAGATATGCGCGTCGGCTGCCGTCGCAATAGGAGTTTTCAAGTTTCGCAACAAATTTCGCGGCCCTTCTGCCAACCCCCATCGGGGGACGGCGCTTTAGGGCCTCTGCCCAACTAAGATTTTTCTGCTTTGAGCCGTCGGCTCGTTTTGATAGTTCGAAAGGATCAGGAACCAGCTGTGACCGCCTCTTCTTCCATTCCCCTTGATATCCCGGCAGGCTCTTCGTCGGTTCGCGAGATCAGTATTGCCCATAGTCCGGATTCCGATGATGCCTTCATGTTTTATGGTTTGGCCACGAACAAGATCCGCGTTCCCGGTTTCAAATTCACTCACAACCTTACCGATATCGAAACGCTGAACCAGAAGGCGATAAGCGAAGCCTTCTACGACGTGACGGCCATCTCCTTTCACGCGTATCCCTACCTTCAGGACAACTACGCCCTGATGGCCTGCGGAGGCTCGGTTGGCGAAGGTTACGGTCCTATGATCGTGGCCAGCCGTCCTTTTACGCTCGACAATATTAAACGCGCCCGCGTTGCCGTGCCCGGCGAACTCACCACCGCCTATCTCACCCTCAAGCTCTTTGCGCCCGAGGTCGAAACCGCGGTCGTCCCCTTCGATCGCATCATTCCGGAGGTCCTGGCCGGTAACTTCGAGGCCGGTCTCATTATTCACGAGGGCCAACTCACCTACTCCCACAGCGGCCTGCACAAAGTGCTCGATCTGGGCCAATGGTGGCGCGAGGAAAGCGGGCTACCGCTGCCCCTCGGCGGCAATGCGATCCGCCGCTCGCTCGGGGAAGAAACCATGCGGACCGTGACGCAGGCGCTGCGCGACAGCATCCAGCATGGACTGGAGCATCGCGAGGAGGCCCTGACCTATGCCATGCAGTTCGCACGCGATCTCGACCACGACCTGGCGAACAAATTCGTCGGGATGTATGTCAACGAGCGTACGCTGAACTACGGCGAAGATGGCCGTGAAGCCATTCGCAAGCTGCTGGCTTTGGGACACGAACGCGGCATCATTCCACACCCCGTCAAAGTCGATTTCGTCGGATAGAGAATGACGCCCGCGGGCGCGAACTCTATTCAGCTCGTAGCGCTTCCAACGGGTCGACGTGAAGGGCGCGGTTCGCCGGCCATAGGCACGCCAAAAGGGTGGTCAGCAGGAAAACACCGGAGACGATGAAGAGGACAGCAGCATCCCTGGTGGTGCTATCTGTCCAGCGGTAGATCGTGTTGCTCAGCAGCAGGGTGGCCAGGATTCCCGCCGCTAGCCCGGCTCCTGTTGCTTGCAGTGAGGACGAGAGGGCGAGGGTCAGGACATTCCACCGGTGCGCTCCGAGCGCGACGCGGATGCCGATTTCCCGGGTGCGCTGCTCCACTCCATAAGCGACCACGCTAAACAAGCCGATCATGGCCAGAGCCAGCGCGACCACGGCGAAGAGCACGAAAATGACTGAAGTGAAGCGTTCATGCGACCAGGAAAACATCGACATGAAGTCATCCATCGGCATGGGGCGCTGGATTGCCTGATCCTGATTGAGCGCCATCAGGACGGCAGCGACTGGCCGTTCGAGCGCAGCCGGGTTGCCCGACGCCGCGCGCACAAATACGAACTGTCCCCAGGGCACGAAGAGGGCGAAGGGAACGTACACCTGCGGCCTGACCGGACGGTGCAGGCCGTAGTTTTTCGAGTCTTCCACGACGCCCACAATCTCGAGCGGCTGACCGGCGCTTGTGGGCTTGACGATGTTTGGCCAACTCGAATCGAGGTCCGGGATGATGAGATTGCGTCCGATCGGGTCGCTACCGTCAAAGTATTTCTGGACGAATGCCCGGTTGACGACTACGAGGGGAGCGCCACGAAGCACCTCGGCACGGGTGAAGACGCGTCCGCTCACTTGCGGTATCCCGAGCGTAGCGAAGTATCCGGGGCTGATCAGTTGCAGTTCCGACTCTCGCCCGGAGTTGGCCGTCCGCCCTTGAACCGTCACGTCGGTGGTCCATTCGGCGTTCTCTGGATAGCTGCTGCTGAAGGTGGCGGAGGCAACGCCGGGGAGTGAGCTGACCTTCTCCAGCATTTGATCGTAATAGTTCACCCTTGCCTGCCAGGCGGGATACGAACCCTCGGGCAATTGTGCGCTAAGGGTGAGCACGGGGTGAGGGTTGAATCCGAGGTTGGCAGTGTAAGCCTCCACATAGTGACGCAGCGCCGCCGCTCCCGCCGCGAGCAGCACCACGGAAAGCGCCACCTGTCCGGCCAGCATGACCACCTGCAGGGGCGAGCGCCGCGTGGTGGCGGTGCGCGTTCCCGCTGAGGGAACCAGATGCCCTGCTCCCGGACGCGAAAGTTGAAGGCCCGGGGCCGTGCCAAAGACCAGTCCGCAGGCGATGGACACGATAACGCTGAAAGCCAGCACCGGGAGGTTGATCGCGATGACCACCTCGTGAGGGATGGCATACTCCGGCATCAGGGCAGTGATCAGCCGGATGCCGAGGTAAGCTAGCGCCACTCCCAGGGCGCCACCGGCCAAGGAGAGCACGACCGCCTCCGTGAGCAGTTGCCGCAGGATACGCAACCGCGTTGCGCCGAGGGCGGTGCGCATCGCCAACTCCTGAACCCGCGCACGTCCCCGGGCAAGCATCAGGATGGATACGTTTCCGCAACCGATCAATAGCAACACCCCGGAGGCGCAAAAGAGCAGCATCAAAGTGCCTTTGAAGCGGCCCAACAGCCAATCGTTCAGCGACTCGACTTTGACGCGGATTTGATCCGGGCGAAACATTTTGGGATGTTCCCGGTTGTCCTGCTCGACGAACCCTTGCATCTGGCTCGATGCCGTCTCCATCGAAACGCCTTTCCTTACCCGGATGAGCGTCTGGAAGCGAGCCTCTGGGTCGATGCTGGCAGGCATCGGCAGGTATACCTCGGAGTCGTGCCAGGTGAAGCGCGGTGGTGCCACGCCGATCACGGTGTATTTGCGATGGTCAAGCTCCAGGTTCTTGCCAAGCACATCCGTGCGCGAGTTGAAATGGGTCTTCCAGAATGGGTAGCTGATGACCGCGACCGGGGGCGGCTCTTTGCCCACAGGGGCTTCTGCGGCATTGAAGGTGCGACCAAGCAGCATCGGTGCGCCGAGGAAATGCAACCCGTTGCCTGTCATCTGAAGCACTTTCACCGAGACGGGAAGCTCGCCATCGGTGGCGACCATGCTGGCATCACCCTGAGCAAACGCATCCTCGACAGCGGGGAGCTGCTTGAGTTGCTCAACCTGCCGCACCGTAAGCCTGCGGTCACCCGCATCGTCGGACTTGGCGGATCGTACCGTAATGAAGGCGATGTGGGCCGCGTCCCGATAGGGATAAGGATCGATCAACACGCCGTAGAGAACGCTGTAGACTGCTGCCGCTGCGCCGACTCCGAGCGCCATGGAGATAATCGTAACCAGGGCGTAGGCGCGGTGGCGGCGAAGCTGACGTATCGCAAAGATTCCATCCTGCAGCAGACTGCGCATCGCATCTCCCTAAACTGTCGCTCTTGGATCGCTCGCTTGCAACTCTGGCCGGATAGGCTGCACGTTTGTCGCCAACGTCCCCCAAGCTAAGTCATTGAACCACATTCGTCTGGTCTGAGCGTAACTGCGGCCATGTCCGGGAATGAAAAGGCGCTGTACGATTTTGGACATGTCGGCTTCCGATTTTAACTAGGGTCCATCCACAACTTGACTGAGAGCGGTACTTTGATGACCCCAAAAAAGAACGAGCCGACTGCATCATTGCAGCCTCGCGTACTCGGCCTTAACTTGTCCGAGAATAGGAATGTCGGAATCAGCGTCGTTCGAGAGAGTGAGGAAATCCGGATAGGTTGCTTTTGCCTTGGGCGGGGGGAGACACCCAATCCCGATTTTTACAAGACTTGAAAGCTCTGGGATGGAAATAACGGAGCTCGGGTGCGTCAGGCGCCTGTGCCGCGGATAACCACGTTCGCGGTGCGAATCAGGATCTTCAGGTCGAGCCAGAAGCTCCAGTTTTCGACGTAGGCGGTGTCGAGTGCAATGTATTTGGCGAAGGAGGAGTCCTGGCGCGCCTGGATCT
>JBAVYX010000145.1:0-1601 GCA_049588475.1 Silvibacterium sp.
AACTATTTGACTGATATCGCGCGGCTGCGTCCCAGAAGGTCAACATGAGCTCGACTGTGAGTCTTTGCACTGAAATCTCGGCTACCAAAGTTCCCGACAAGAAGCTGGACCCACCCACCGCGACGCCAGATCGGGTTGAGTTGTCTGTAGTCATGCCCTGCTTGAATGAACGGGAGACCGTTGGCACCTGCGTGCTTAAGGCGATTGCCGCCCTTCGGCAGGCGGGCATATCGGGTGAGGTGATCGTAGCCGATAACGGCTCGATCGATGGTTCGGTCGAGATAGCGCAAACGCAAGGCGCACGAGTGGTCAATGTCGCGGAGAAGGGGTACGGCAATGCCGTGAAAGGCGGTATCCTCACCGCGCGCGGAGATTACATCCTCATGGCCGACGCTGACGATAGTTATGATCTTTCACACATTCCCCGTTTTGTGGAGCAATTGCGAGCTGGATCAGACTTGGTGATGGGCAATCGTTTTAGCGGAGGCATTGCGCGCCATGCGATGCCTTTTCTGCATCGCTACCTGGGAAATCCTGTGCTCACTGGCATCGGGAGACTATTTTTCCGTTCAACTTGCAAGGACTTCCACTGTGGCATGCGAGCATTTCGCAAGGACAGTTTCCCGCGGATGGATATACGCTCGACTGGTATGGAATTCGCCAGCGAGATGGTAGTCAAAGCGAGTTTGTTGCGGATGAAGGTCAGCGAAGTGCCCACGACCCTGTCTCCGGACGGGCGCAGCCATCCGCCGCACCTGCGCACATGGCGCGATGGCTGGCGACATCTCCGCTTTCTTCTTATGTACAGCCCCCGTTGGCTCTTCCTCTATCCGGGGAGTCTGATGATGATTTTAGGGCTCGCGGGTTGCGCGTTATTGTTGCCGGGGCCGCGCGTGTTCCACGGGATTGCCTTTGACGTGCACACGCTTTTGTACGCGTTTGTTTCTGTACTGCTCGGCTTTCAGCTTATTTCGTTCGCAATCTTCACCAAAGTCTTTGCCATCACCGAGGGTCTTCTACCCGAGGACCTCCGCCTGAACCGCGTCTTTCGCTGGATCACGCTAGAGACGGGACTGGTTTTTGGCGGATTGCTGATGGCCGGTGGCTTGGGTGGATCCATTTGGGCTGTGTCTCGCTGGGCGCGAGGCAGCTTTGGCGCGTTGGAGCCTGAGCAGATGCTGCGCATCGTCATGCCTTCAGTCTTCTCTCTGACCCTGGGGGTTCAGATCACCTTCAGCAGCTTTTTCTTGAGCATCTTGGGACTTCGGCGTCGATGAGCAGCTCAGAGTTCGATCTTCACGCCGACAACTACGATGCGACGTTGAATCAAGCACTCTCGGTAACGGGGGAAGACAAGGATTACTTTGCAGGTCGCCGGGTTCGCTGGCTTTCTCAGTGCCTTGGACGGTTGGGAAAGCGCCCGTCTCATATTTTGGATTATGGCTGTGGAATCGGAGACACATCGAAGCTGTTGGAGACAGCTTTTGAGGCACAAGGCGTCGTAGGAGTCGATATCTCACTTCGCTCTCTCGAACTCGCTGCGGAAAGAAATGGAACAACGACCTGCCAGTTCATGAGTTTTTCGGATTATTCACGTCTGG
>JBAVYX010000146.1:0-2119 GCA_049588475.1 Silvibacterium sp.
TCCACACCTGGAAGCGTCCGGTTGCGGCGGAGAACTTCGCGCAGCAGCACCGATTCCTGCGTGGCGGTGCTGTAAATGTCGGTTTTGGGATTGTTGGGAATCGGCAGCCAGGTCTCGATTGCCATGACGCGGCCGGGATTGAAGCCGAGCGGAACCTTGAACAAGTCCCAGAAGCTGCGCAGCAGAAGACCGGCGGCGATCATCAGCACCAGGGAGAGGGCTAATTCACCAATCACCAGAGCATGGCGCAAGCGCGAGCGCTGCCGGGAACCACTGGAGCCACGACCTTCCTGCCGGAGCGTCGTGGTCAAGTCGAGGCGGCTCATGAGCCAGGCAGGAGCAAGCCCGAAGATGGTTCCGGCGACGACGGAGACGACGATGGCAAACGCCAGCACGCCCCAGCTAATGGATATGTCATTGAGATGCGGCAGGCTTTCGGGAACGAACTGCAGCAGGAATTTCCGGGTGCAGAAGAGAACCGAGAAACCAGTGATGCCGCCAAGCACGAAGAGCAGCAAGCTCTCGGTGAGGAGCTGACGAATGAGGCGCGCTCTTGCGGCGCCCAATGCCTGGCGAACCGCCATCTCGCGTCCTCGCGCGCTGGCGCGAGCAAGCAGCAGATTGGCGACGTTGACGCAGCTGATCAGCAGGACCAGGCCGACCGCGCCAAAAAGCAGAATGAGGGACTGGCGAACGTTGCCGACAAGAGTCTCGGCCAGGGGAATCAGGCGGATGTTCCATGCGGCTTGCGCAGGATAATCCGCCGGATATTGCTTCTTCAACGATACAACCAGCGCGTCGATACGTGCCTGTGCCGACGCCACCGGCAGACCCGGTTTCAAACGCGCGAAGGCCGTCCCAAATCGCGAGTTGCGCAGCGGAGGGTCAAACGGCACAGCGGCAAAGCCCGCTGCCGCCCACGCCTCCGTATTCCGCTCCTCGCTGGTCATTCCCTGGTCGCGAAAACCGGGCGGCATCACGCCCACAACGTGATATACATCGTTATCCACGCGCACCGTTTTCCCCAGAATGTGCGGGTCCGCTCCAAACGCCCTCTTCCACAGCCCGTCGCTGATCACCACCTCCAGGTTGAAGCCCGGCGTGCTGTCGCCCGGATCGAACGTGCGCCCCAACTGCGCGCCCACACCCAGCATCGCAAAGTAATTCGGCGTCACAACCTTCACCGCGATACGCGTGGGCTGTGCGCTGCCCGTAAGATTCGAGGAGCCGAAAACGTCGAGGGCCACGTATTGAAAAATGCCCGAGTTCTCCAGGTCCTTCCACTCAGGAACCGAAACGCTAACATCCTGTGCGCCCACACCCGGAAGATCGTCCTCAATTCGCACTAGTTCGCTGGGGTGGGGGTACGGCAAAGGATGCAGCAGGGTGGCGTCGATGACGCTGTAGATGGCGGTGGTGGCTCCAACGCCCAGGGCCATGGTGGCGATGACAACGAGGGAAAACCCCGGAGATCTCAAGAGCATGCGGAACGCATAGCGGATATCAAGGAGGAGATTCTCAAGGAGCGGAAGACCCTGCTCGGCGTTGTGGTGCTCTTGAATGCCCTGGGCCGCGCCAAGCTTCAGTGCGTCTTGGCGCCGCGCCTCGGCGGCCGACATGCCGGCGCGCCGGTTCTCCTCCGTCTGCAAGGCAAGATGCCCGGCCATCCCCTCATGGAGGCGCTGGTCCGCGCGCCTTCCGGCGGTGAAGTTCGAGAGGCGAATGAAAAAGCGGAGCAGAAATCTCATGGCAGGTCCTCTGCTTTGAATTCAAAAAAGCGCGCGATGATAGCCCCGCGCGGCTCTCTACTTAGACCAGGGCGGAACCACGCCGTTGGTGCGCGCGTACGCGATCGACTGCCCCAGATGCTCGTGTTGATCTAAGAGAATCAGCATCAGCGCGTCCTGCTTCGTCATGTCTTCTCCGAACAGTTTCACCCGTGTCTGCAGGTCGTTGTCGGAAAGTCCCGTGATCGCTTTTTGTAGATTGGCGTAAGAAGCCTTAAGAGCGTCTTGCATTTTCCCCGGATCGGTAATGGGCGCGGGCTCTGCCCCCTTATTCGGTGTGCCCGAGAGAGCATCGGCGAGCAGGCCATTCTCTTCAACGATCAGGTTGAACA
>JBAVYX010000147.1:0-2440 GCA_049588475.1 Silvibacterium sp.
TTCGCGGCCTTCTCAACTGGCTCAGGCTTGCTCTCCGGCCAGACTGCGGCTGTTGGCCGTGGGGTAGGAGCGGGTCTGGCTTCATTGGCCGGTTTCGGAGCCGGATGGGATTCGGCAGTCGGACGCGTTGCGGCTGGCTTGCTCTCGGGCCGGACCGCGGCTGTTGGCCGGGGAGTGGGATCTGATGTGGGCTTCTCCGCAACACGCAGCGTGATTGCTGGCGCCGAATAGATAATATTTAGGAGGGTTGAACCACTTCGACATTCCGCCGCGGAAGTACACTACTCACACGCTAGAACAGCATCGCATCAGTGGAAACCACAATCTGTTCCCTTTTGCTCATTATTGAAGAATATCGTCAGAGCTGACGTCAATGGTCCGCGGATTATGCCACAGACTTGATTACGACAGGCGTATCTAGCAGGACGAGCTCGTCGAAAAGACCGCGGTATTGGATCATCGCGGTTCGCAGTTCTTCCGTGCTTGCCTCATCTCTGCCAATCCGCACCGCGACTCCGTGCGCCGCGCGGTAGTTTTCCACGAGTCGGGGATGGTCGACGGAGATATCCGCTGCGCGTTGATCAAAATCGGCCACAGGATAGCCGCGCGCCTGCATGAGGGAAAAGACCAATTCATCGGCCGCAGTGACCGACCTCTTCGGATGATCGACAAAACGGGATTGCACCGACTGCCAATCTGCCACAAAGCGTTCCCGCTCAGCGGCGCCAAGAGAGCGAATCTTCAGGCTCTCCACCCGCGTCTCACGATCCGCCAACTTCTTTTCGGCCTTGCGATCAGAGCCGTGCTCCAGGACAGCCCGGTCGTATTCTGGTCCATAACGCTTGCGGAAACGCGCGCTGATCTTACTGCGGCTCCGCAGGTATAGTGCAACGCCAACAGCGATGAGCAGCGCGATCACAACCACGCCAACAATCAGTCTGGGATCTGTCAGGTCAATATGCATTTTGCCCTCCTGGGCATTGAATGTCCGCGAAGGCGATCATCTGGTTTAGGAAGGTTTCTCGCCTGGGGCAGAGCACTATACATAGCCAGTATCGATCGAGCAGGTTCCCGAAAGCTGGTCAGAATTGCTCATCTGACCGCCTCTTTCGGAACAGTACCGTCAAGGCTCCGCCGATGGTGTGATCCCTTATTTTTATATAGCTCGCCTTTGCAAACCAGTAGTACAGCCGCCAGCAATTGACGCAGCGAACCGGCCGCAGAGCAAACAAACTCAGCGGCCTGTCGAGAAACTGCGACTCGGCTTCCTTGAATTCATAGGAACTGCAGAGAGGGCATACTCGGCGTATCCAGAGTAGCCGTGGAAGGTGACCAGGCCAGTTCAGTCCAGCGATATCCATTTAGATGCTGCCGGATGCTGTCTGGCGGACGCGTGGTAGATCGTCAGCCAACCCCTTGCCGTTTCAATCGGAGGGGGAACAAAGCCCGACCTTGTTCGCATCCCACCATCCGCCGCGTCGCGCCTCGAGCATGATTTTGTGGCTGCCCCAATGCCGCAGGTCAGGTGAATATGAAATCCACATGTGCGCGCCAAGCGTCGTCACAGGACGATGAATCATCGCCCAGAGGCCTCCAATCCTTCGCGGCAACGGAAGTGTTGCAACTTCAGGGTTGCTGTGTGGTGACGTGAAAGAATCGCGAAATGGTAACCCGACCCGCGATCTTCAAATGGCGACAGACCGAACCCGGATTCATACTTTGTGCAGTCCGGTGGTATCTTCGCTATTCTCTTTCACTGCGCGATGTTGAGGAGCTGCTGGAGGAGCGTGGTCTCAACGTCGATCACACAACGGTCTGGAAGCTGTGAAAAAAACCTCGTATCAGAATAGGAGTGAATTCATCAGCAAAAAAATCGCTTCACGATGCCCTATAAACGTTCGCGGAGGCATCGGCATACATTTTCCATCCATCTTGAAATTGCGAAAATCCAGCCAAACAGGTTTTTTACAGCTTCTCTGGCGCTGGGTGCAGTGTTACAGTCCTGAGCTGGAGCAGTGACTGCGACGGCATCTTAAGCCGACAAACAAGTCTTGGCGGGTGGACGAAACCTACGTTCGCGTGAAGGGTCGCTGGTGCTATTTGTACCGGGCCATCGATTCCACGGGTGCCACTATCGATTTCCTGCCGTCAGCATTGCGTGACGCAGATGCTGCCAAGCAATTGTTTCGCAAGGCGCTCAGCGATCGATCCCATCCTCAACCTCGAGTGATCAACACCGACCTGGCGCCGATCTACAACTCCGCGATTCCCGACAGTAAGAAGGAAGGAACACTGCGCCATCGTTGTCGACACCGACCCGTGCAGTACTTGAATAACATCCTCGAACAGGATCATCGCGCCATCAAACGTCGAGTGAACGCCAAACAGGGATTCCGAGAATTCCAGGCGGCCCGGCGAACCATTCAAGGCTACGAAGCAG
>JBAVYX010000148.1:0-4137 GCA_049588475.1 Silvibacterium sp.
AGCGGCTGCTCGTAAACCGGCAGTTCCGGGGGAGCCATGGTGATTCCCACTCCTACGGAGATCTGCGAGAAAGATGCGCACGGAAGCGCAGTTAGCAACGCAACCAGAGTGAGATTGCGCATCGAGCGAATAACTTGCATTTATCTACCTTTTGGCCATCGACTCTTGCTTACAGAGGAAAAGAGGCAAGCTTTGAGGAGCGACAGGCAAACCTTCTATTTTTGATGCGAGCCCGTTACGTTACAGGGTCGCATCCGTCCGACAAACATTCGTAATTGTTTAGTGAGACGGTTGCAGCCCAATCCCGATCACCGACTATCTTTCATCGGCCTACATGAATGTTGTGCAGCAAACCGAAACCACCGAACAGATTCACAATCCATACCACAACGCAGATCACGACGACGCCATTCAGGATCGACTTGACGCTGGATTGCATTGGAATGAAGCGGTTCACAAGCCATAACAGAATTCCTACTACGACCAACGTAATGACGAGTTGCATGAGTGGCATATCGTGTTCTCCCTTCGAATTTTTGAAGCTGATCGGGATCCGTAGAGAATCCCGATCGGTTGGCCCTGTTCCACGCTGTTTAGCCCGCTTACTTCTGGTCCTCTCTCACTTCGGCAATCGTGCCTGCACGGCCCGCATCGGTAACCGCCTTCATAAAGCCGAGGGTCGACGTCGGCGCGTGGACGTTACCTGACAGAATGTTCCGGAAGGAAACTTCACGACCGTAAATCGCACGTGTCGAGTCGTCGTCCGGCTGAACCACAGCGCCATTCAGCGTGATTCCTGCGAATAGGCCTCGTGCACGCGAGTAGGTGAGTACCTCGGTGTTCAGTTTCCAGTCAGTACCGGCGGACGCATGACGGCCCACTGGACCTGCCGCGGCGGATGCGTCACCGCTGAGTTCGAACTTGCTGGAAAGCAGATGCTGAAAACCATCGTCGTTCATCACCAGCATGATGATGTCAACGCCTTCCACGCCAATCTGCAATCCCCAATTGCCGCCGCCGACTGAGACAAACGCGGGAGCGCTCCAGCCCTCGGGCGTGCGGCACGACGCGATACCCCGACCGTGCTCGGCCCCAACGATAAACCCGCCCTTTACCAGGTTCGGAATTACGACGATGCACTTCGCGCTGCTCAACACTTCTTCTGGAATGCCCTTGTCCGGCGCGTCCAGGCTGGCGTGAATGACCTCAGAGGACATTCGGAGACGATCGATCGAGTCCTGGTATCCGGTACCAGCCCAGAGGCTTCCGTTCGCCAGCGCAAAGGCGCTGACTAATAGCATTGAGGTCATCTTCATTTGGATTTTTCCTTGAATTGCGGAGAGCTAAGAGGGACAAATGTCAGATGGGCTGACTTAGCTCAGAACCATGAGGGAGCCGATAACACGGACTCTTCTCCAAGACCATTATTTCAGAGACGCGGGCCAATAACTGAGCTAAACAGCTCACTCGGGTTGTTGAGGAATTCAGCACTGTAGCAGTTCTTCGATAGATGCATACAGGAGCGGATCCTTATAACCCTAGTAGAAACGGCTTAAGCCGCAAGGCGCGACTTGACTGCTTGGGATGGCAATCACCGCTGCGGAAGAGGCATCGGCATCGGAACGGCCGGCTCCGGCACAGACAGAACTGCGTCCCGTTGAATCTGGTATGGATAGATCCTGACCTTGGCCAACACAAACCACGGATACTTTTTTATGTCAATGGACTCAACTTCCGCCGCGTTGAAGCGCTCACTTACGCGGCGAAGAGCCAGTTTGAGTGCGCCGGCAACCGCCTCCTGCGATGTCTGCCCTACGCCGCCTCTGAGCGACCATTCTCCAATCCATATGAAATGCCAGTCGCGCCGCCGAATCTCCTGATCAAGCCAGTGGTTGTCTCCCGATTGCACAAAGCTCCAGCCTTCTTGAAAGTGTTCAGTTACAAGGTTGAGACTATCGGGCAGTTCAACGTGCCCACGAAGAAGCATGGTAAGTTCAGTTATCTTGTGCATCGGGGCAGCCCTTTCTTATTACGGTCACGAGTTGAGCTTGGGCGCTCTTGAAGGCGCCAGGATCCACATGTCTGCCTCCAGCCGAAAAGCCTGCGAAGACGCCAGGTGTTTCGGCCGGGCGGTTGCGTAACAAATCGAAACTGTAGCAATAGACGCAGCCGGCTTCGTGCGCAGGACAGATGGCTTTGTCGAGATCGTTTGAAAACGCCTTTAAGCACTCCGGGCAGGTAAGTCTAATGTGCCCATATCCGGAAGAGCCGTGCCCGTTGTTCGGAACTTCGGCAGGTGCTGATGCGCCGGGAAGTTGGAGAGACGACGGCCATTTCGGGTGGGCCATGCCTTCCACAATCTGCAGCAAATAATCCAGACGACTGCCTTTTTCATAGAAGGCGGCGGCGCAAACCCCAGGCGGTATGCCGACACCTGAAAAGTCACCACTCATGGCGATCGCCTGAATCGTGGGAAACTCGTCACGGACCACCGTTAATAGTTCAAAGCCGGAAACACCTGGCATGTTGAGGTCGGAGAGAAGAATGTCCGGAATTTCCCGCCGTATCGCGACAAGTGCGGTGACACCATCTTCAGCGGATCGCACGCTATATCCGAACTCAGTGAAGATCTCCGAGAATGCTTTTCGAATGGAGGGCTCATCATCTGCGATAAGCAGGTTTACTTTAGCGCCGGACACCGTGAACCCTCCTCTGAGCAACTCATCTCTGCTCGCGGGAAGTATTTCACTGGCCTAAATCCATATACTGTTCACTTTTGCTCACACTTGCGGTCTGCGGCTGGCCGCCCTCATTCACCCGGCGGAGCGTTCTGAAAAAGAAGCACTTACGGTGCTGTGTGCGGATAATTAATCGTGCAGAATCACATTGAGCAGCGACTTATGAACCTGGATTCGGCCGTTGTATTCAATGAAGCCGAGTTTGCGAAAGAGGTTCATGAAAAAGCTGACGCGGGACCGGGTGGTGCCGATGATTTCTGCCAGGGTCTCCTGCGTGATTTGGGGGATCAGTGTCTCCGGTTCACCCGGCTTGCCGAATTCCGCCATCAACAGGAGAATTCTCGCCAGGCGCTTTTCGCTGGAGTTGAAAAGCTGATCGACAAGGTCGGCCTGGACCCGCATACTACGGGCCAGCAGAAACCTTAAGAACAGGTCGGAGAAGGAATGCTCCTCGTGCATCACGCGAACCATCTCCTGCCTCTCTATCTTGAGCGCTGCGCAGGCTGTGATAGCAGTGGCAGTTGCCATCCGCAGACCACCAACGCTGGCGAGCGACTCCTCGCCTACGAAGTCACTGGCAGAAAGAAGCGTGATTGTGGCCTCTTTGCCGTTTGCCGAAACGACAGTGAGTTTTGCGCGGCCTTTCTGAAGATAGAAGATGGAGTCGGCGGGATTTCCCTGCGAAAAAATTGCCTGCTTTGGCTTGAACTGGACGATTCTTCGACCTAGTCCGGTGTTCGCCAGAAAGGTTGCGGGATCGAATTGAACGAGCTTTTGCTCAGACATCTGAGTGCCTCCTTCCCGCAAGCGGTGGGGCCGGTGGGACAGCTCAGCAGGTTTGCGACCGCTTCGGATCGAAGTGACCAGAGTGAATTTTCCTAAATATATCAAGGCCCCGGGTAGCGCGGAAAGCTGCTCTTCGAATTACGACGCCAGTATTTTGTTCCGGAGCACACTTCTTCGAGACCTTACAACAGCATCGCAAACAGCGGAAACGGCAATCTGTTCCATTTTGCTCACTTTTGAAAAGAAATCGTGAAAATTGACGTCAATAGCCACCTTCGGCACTGTCGTGACCTGTCTGAAAGCGGACCGCTCTTCAGCGGAAAAGCCCCAGCATAAAGCAAACAAGAACGATGACCAGTACGGTGCCAAGCCCTATCCCTGCGCCTCCGCCGGTGCCCCAGCGGCCGTAGCCGTAGTATCCTCCGCCCAGGCCCAAAAACAACGCCAGAATAATGATGAGTATGAGCATTTCAGATTCCCTTCACCCCGAGTCGTAAAACCTCAGGTTTATGCCACAGCTTTGATTCCGACCGGTGTCTGTTCTTCGACGAGTTCATCGAAAAGGTTGCGGTATTGAATCATCGCAGTCCGCAGGTCTTCCGTGCCTGCTTCG
>JBAVYX010000149.1:0-2249 GCA_049588475.1 Silvibacterium sp.
CCACCACGTCGTAGCCAAGAACACGAATCTCTGATGCTGTCGGACGGTCTCCTTTGAAGCATGTTTCAAGCTCAACTTCGGCGGAGAGTTGATCGCGGTCGGTGCCATCGATGGTTCGCGTCAAGCCGGTCCGAACCGGAGAAGAAGCGTCGCCAATGCAGACCAAGTCGGAGGCATCCCAGCGTTGCTGAATGCTCGGCATGTACTGCGCTGCTTCCGCCACCCAGGCGGTCGAAGACAAAGCCAGCAACATTGACAGCGCATAATGCATAAAGGAATAGACACCGCATGCCCAAGGGACGTTCCCCGTTGAATCTTGCGCACGGACCCACGTCACCGGTGTACCCCACCTAGATCTGGAGTTGCCTTCGGTCAGGCTTTTTAAATTCAGTATGCACATCATCACCTCTACTACCCCGTCCTTGATCAGCTACTTTGGCGCCTGGCAACGTCAGTGTTGGGTTTGGCCCCTATACTGGCAATGCCGACGACAGGCAGGAGCCTGCCCGGCAAGGCTTTGGAACAAGAGAAAGGGTCGTTGCGGTGATTCTCAAGATCTGTGAAGTTGGCAATCCTGTGCTGCGAAAGGTCGCGCGTTCATTATCCGCGGAGGAGATCCGCAGCAACGACATCCAGACCCTGATCGGTTACATGCGCGACACGATGCGGGATGCGCGCGGGGTGGGGCTGGCCGCGCCGCAGATTGGAGAGTCTCTTCAGATCGCGGTCATCGAGGACAAGGCCGAGTACCAGAAGACCCTCACGCCAGAGCAACTAAGCGAGCGCCAGCGGGTCTCCGTCGATTTCCACGTAATCATTAATCCGCAAGTAGAACTCCTCGCGCCGGCGGACCTCTCTTTCCATGAGGGCTGTCTCAGCATTCCGCGACTGATGGCGATGGTTGCGAGATCGTCCTCCGTTCGCGTGACCTGCGTGGATGAACATGGAGAGCAGCGTGTCATCGACGCCACAGGCTGGTATGCGCGGATTCTCCAGCACGAGATTGACCACCTTCAAGGACGTCTCTATACCGACATCATGCAGCCCAAGACACTGACTACGATCGAAAACCATCAGAGACAGAACTCCGCGCCCAACAAATCCAGCGAACAGAAACAGGTCATGACCCGTCCGCCTTTCCGCCTCAAATAACTCTACAACTCGGAACTGCGTTATTCTGTGCGCGGTCGCGATCGACGTGCAGACCCAGGTCGCGCCTGAAAGGAGCCGTCGAATGGCCCGGATCATGACAATCGGGGAGATCTTGGTAGAGATCATGACTACCGAGCGCGGCCAGAGCTTCCGCGCGCCGGGCGCCCTGGTGGGACCTTTCCCGAGCGGCGCTCCCGCCATCTTCATCGACCAGGTGGGCCGGCTCGGACGTGCGGCCGGGATCATCGGCTGCGTAGGCGACGACGATTTCGGCTGGTTGAACATCGACCGCCTGCGGCGGGACGGTGTCGATACGAGTGCCATCGCGTTGCTCGCCGACGCGGTCACCGGAAGCGCGTTTGTCACCTACACGGAGACGGGCGAGCGCCACTTCATCTTCAACATTGCCAATAGCGCTTCCGGCCGACTCTCAGCGTCGTCGATTACCAAGCCGGCGCTCGCCGATTGCGCGTGGTTTCACGTCATGGGTTCATCGCTGTTCTCTCCGGGAATCACCGCAGCCGTCCGCAAGGCGATCAGCATGGTGAAGCGCCGAGGTGGCGTGATCTCCTTCGACCCGAATATCCGGCCGGAGATACTCAGAAGCGAGGGCGTTCTTGAAGGGTTGCGATCGATCCTCGAACAGACCGACGTGTTCCTGCCGAGCGGCGACGAGGTGGCCCTGCTCGTGGATGCGCAAACGGAGGCCGAGGCCATCGAGCCGCTACTCGCCCTCGGAATTCGAGAGATCGTCGTGAAGCACGGCAGCGCCGGCTGCACCTATTACGACCGGTCGTGCCGCTTGGACGTACCGGCGTTCGCGGTCCGCGAGGTCGACCCCACCGGCGCCGGCGACTGCTTCTGCGCCACGTACGCGGCGTGCCGCGAAGAAGGCAAAGCGGTCGACCACTCGCTGCGCTACGCCTGCGCCAGTGGCGCGATTGCCGTGACGCGCAAAGGTCCCATGGAGGGCACTGCGAGCTTTGCGGAATTGGACACGCTCATTGGCTGAGGCACCCCGCAGCAGATGGCGCCCCCGACGAAGGTACAGAACTATCTCGCCGTTTTAACACCAACCGGGCAACTTACCGGAAAGC
>JBAVYX010000150.1:0-14297 GCA_049588475.1 Silvibacterium sp.
GGCGGCAATGGGGCTTTCGGGCGGAGACGGGCTGGTTTTTCGCGCGCGCAAGAAGAGAACGGCTCTGGACCTGGGATATGTGGGCGAGATTGTGGCGTCCGATCCGCGCTGGTTGGATGCGATCTGGAAGATGGGTGCGGTACCGGTGATTTCGAGCCTCGCGCTGGGATTCGATGGCGAGTACTACAACGTAAACGCGGATGAGATGGCGGCGGCGTGTGCGGCAGCATGCAAAGCTGACGCGCTGGTGTTTCTGACCGATGTGCCGGGAGTGCGCGGCGCGGACGGTGAAGTGATGCGCTGGTTGAGCGTGAACCAGATCGCATCGCTGACGAAAGACGCGGTGATTAGCGGCGGAATGCTGCCCAAGCTGAGCGCGTGCCGCGAGGCTCTGCTGCAAGGTGTAAAGCGGGTGCGGATTTTGCCCGCGGAAGTTGCGGCGGTGCTGCCGGATTTGTGCAGCACGCGGGTGCTGCATGGGACAGAAGTTTTAGTAGCGTGAAGGCAGAGCAAAAGGACGATATGACACTGGATGAGATCAAGGCGGCAGAAGCGAACGTGCTGCTGCCTACATATGAGCGGAACCCGATTCATTTCGTTGAGGGCGAGGGTGTGCATCTCGTCGATGAGAAGGGCGAGCGCTATTTGGACTTGTTGAGTGGGATTGGCGTGAATGCTCTGGGCTATGGTCATCCGGCGATCGAGAATGCGATTGCGGAACAGAGCCGTAAGCTGATCCATATCTCGAATTTGTATTTCCATGAAGGGCAGGCGCAACTCGCACTCCGGCTGACGAAGATGAGCGGCATGGACCGGGCGTTCTTTTCAAACAGCGGGACCGAAGCGTGGGAGGCGGCTCTCAAACTGGCTCGGGCGTATGCGGGATTACTGCGCAGCGAAGGAAAAACAATCGGGACGAAGTTTCTGGCGCTCGAGAACAGCTTCCACGGACGGACGATGGGGTCTGTCGCGACAACCCACAAGGCTAAATATCGCGAGCCCTTCGATCCGGTGATGCCGGGCGTGGAGTTTGTCACTTTCGACGATGTGGACGACCTGAAAGCCAAAGTCTCGACCGATGTTTGCGGTGTATTGATCGAAGCAATTCAGGGCGAGGGTGGGATTCGGCCCGTGTCGCGTGAGTATATGGCGGCAGCGCGTGAGCTCACGCGGTCAACCGGAGCGCTTTTGATTTGCGATGAGATTCAAGCAGGGCTGGGACGCACCGGCAAGTGGTTTGCGTACCAGCATTACGACGTTCAGCCGGATGTGACGACACTTGCGAAACCTCTGGCTGGCGGGCTTCCCCTGGGTGCGATGTTATGCACAGAGGAGGCAGCCCGCGCGATTCATCCGGGCATGCATGGAACTACATTCGGCGGCGGTCCCCTGGCATGCGCTGTAGCTCTGACGGTGATCGATACGATCGAGCGGGAGCATCTTCTCGATCATGTAATTGATACAGGCACATATTTTCATGGACGGCTGGACGAGCTGGCCGCGAAGCACACTGCCATCGTGGATGTGCGCGGACTGGGCCTGATGCTGGCGGCGGAGCTTGACTCAGCTGAGCTGGCAAAGCAGGTTACGAACGCGATGATGGAGCGACGGATATTAATCAATCGGACCAGTGAAACAGTTTTGCGATTCCTCCCGCCGTTCATTCTGGGCAAAGACGATGTAGACAAAGCCATCGATGCCCTCGACTCAATTCTTACCGAGCATGCGCCGCAAACGGCGGGCGCTGCCGCGACGGGAGGTAAATACGTTGGCTAGCAAGAATTATTTTGTGAACGAAGTGGAAAGTCAGGTGGGTATACTTCCCTCCCCTGCTGAGGCTCTGGCAGGGCGCGACCTCTGCTCGATCGCGGATTTTTCTACCGCCGAGATTGCAGCAGTGATGGAGCTGGCGCACGATGTGAAGGCGCATCCGGAGAAGTATCGCTGGGCACTGGACGCAAAGCAGATGGTGATGTTCTTTGAGAAGGCGTCACTGCGGACTCGGCTTACCTTTGAGGCAGCGATTAACACACTGGGCGGGTCAGCAATTTTTGTGGACCAGACGCAGTCACCTTTGGGTGAGCGCGAATCGCTGTCTGACATGGCGCGGAACCTGGAGCGCTGGGTTTCTGTGATTGTGCTGCGGACCTATGCGCACGAAACCATCACGGAGATGGCGGAGGTAGCAGCGTGTCCGGTGATCAATGCGCTGAGTGACCTCGAGCATCCCTGCCAGGCGCTGGCCGATTTCATGACCGTCGAAGATCGCTTCGGTTCGGCCAAAGGTCTCAACTTCAGCTATGTGGGCGACGGGAATAATGTTTGCCATTCGCTGATGCTGACGGCGGCGCAGCTTGGCGCACACTGCACGATCGGTTCGCCGAAAAATTATGCGCCCAAGGCGGACATCGTCGCGCAGGCTCGGGCGATTGCCAACAGCACGGGCGGCAGCGTGAACCTGGTGAGCGATCCGGTGGTCGCAGTGACGGGCGCGGATGCTGTCTACACGGATGTCTGCACGAGCATGGGCTTTGAGCACGAAGTAACGAAGCGTGCTCCGATCTTCAAGCCCTACCAGGTGAATGAACAGCTTATGTCGCATGCGGCTTCGCACGCGGTGTTCATGCACTGCCTGCCGGCGCACCGCAATGCGGAGGTAACCGACGCTGTACTCGATGGTCCACAGTCAGTGGTCTTCGATCAGGCGGAGAATCGCATGCATGCTCAGAAGGCGCTGCTGCTGATGCTGCTTGGGGGAAAAAGCAGGGCGTAGGGGTTAGCCATTAGGGATTAGGGCTCAGGGAAGCGTCCCTTGGAAGTAGTTCCCACGTCCGAAAGCCAGCACGTGGACCTCCCGAGCGAGCAGATGATTGCGCGTATCTCAATTCAAGCAAGCAATTTTCGAAGATGGAAGAACTGTGAGGTTCGAAAGAGATGTCTGTAATTCTTGAAAGCCTGCCCGTCGGTGAAAGAGTCGGCATCGCTTTTTCCGGGGGACTCGACACCAGCGCCGCGCTTCACTGGATGAAGCAAAAGGGCGCCCTGCCGTATGCCTACACGGCCAACCTGGGACAGCCGGACGAAAGCGACTATGACGAGATCCCCCGCAAGGCGCTCGACTACGGTGCGGAGCATGCGCGACTAATCGACTGCCGCGAGCCTCTGGTGCGCGAAGGGATCGCCGCGCTGCAGTCCGGCGCCTTTCACATCTCGACCGCAGGCATCACCTACTTCAACAGCACGCCCATTGGACGTGCTGTCACCGGCACCATGCTGGTCACGGCCATGAAGGAGGACGGCGTCGACATCTGGGGCGACGGCTCGACCTTCAAGGGCAATGACATCGAGCGCTTCTATCGCTATGGCCTGCTCGTCAATCCCCAGCTGCAGGTCTATAAGCCATGGCTCGACCCGGCATTTATCGATGAGCTCGGTGGTCGTGCGGAGATGTCAGAGTTCCTGCAGAAGGCCGGCTTCGGGTACAAGATGTCCACCGAGAAAGCCTACTCCACCGACTCCAACATTCTCGGTGCGACTCACGAAGCCAAGGACCTCGAGCAGCTTTCGAGCAATATCCGCATCGTCGCCCCCATCATGGGAACGGCCTTCTGGCGTGACGATGTCGATATCCGGCGCGAAGAGGTGATGGTACGGTTCGAACAGGGTTTTCCGGTAGCCTTGAACGGCAGGGAGTTTCCCGACCCTGTCGAGCTGCTGCTTGAGGCCAACCGAATTGGCGGCCGCCACGGCTTGGGCATGAGCGACCAGATCGAAAACCGCATCATTGAGGCCAAGAGTCGCGGCATCTACGAGGCGCCCGGCATGGCTCTGCTCTTCATCGCGTATGAGCGCCTCATCACAGGCATTCACAATGAGGACACCATCGAGCAGTACCGCGAGAGCGGCCGCAGGTTGGGCCGCCTCCTTTACCAAGGGCGCTGGTTCGATCCCCAGGCCATCATGCTTCGCGAATCTGCGCAGCGCTGGGTGGCAAGCTCCATCACCGGCCAGATCACGATCGAGCTGCGTCGCGGCAACGATTATTCGATCCTGAACACGGAGTCACCCAACCTCACCTTTCATCCCGAGCGCCTCAGCATGGAGAAGACTGAATCCGCCTTCTCTCCCCGCGACCGCATCGGCCAGCTCACTATGCGCAACCTTGACATTACCGACACCCGTGCAAAGCTGATGAGCTATGCCCGGACGGGCCTCATCACCCTGAGCCAGGGCCTGGAGATGCCGCGATTAAACAACGCTACCACGAAAGGCAAAGAGAATTCATGAGCGAGCATGCCGCCAAGATGTGGTCCGGCCGCTTTCGCGAGCCATTGGACCCTCTGTTCGATCACTGGCAGCGTTCGTTCGGCTTCGACCGCGCGCTACTGGAGCAGGAAGCCACGGCCAGCAAGGCGCACGCTCGCGCTCTACTGGCGGCGGGTGTGCTCACAGAAGACGAGTTTGTGCAGATTGTCGATGGCCTCGACGGAATTGTTTCACGTTTTACCCAACAGCCTCACAAACTTGGTGAACAGCCCCATAGCCCCGAGCCGATGGGTTCCGAGGCCGAGGACATTCACCACTTTGTCGAGTTGAAGCTGGTCGAAGCCATCGGTGACCTTGGTCTCAAACTTCATACCGGGCGCAGCCGCAACGAGCAGATCGCTACAAACCTGCGGCTCTATGTACGGGAACGCATCGACATGCTAATCGCGCATCTTGGGGCGTGGGCAGGAGCGCTGGTCGAGCAGGCGAAGGCCGCGGGCGATGCGGTGATGCCGTCGTACACGCATCTGCAGCGGGCAGAACCGGTGCTGGTGGCGCATTGGCTGCTGGCGTATGTCCAGATGCTGCTGCGCGATGGCTCACGCCTCGAAGACTGCGCGAAGAGACTGAATTATTGTCCGCTGGGATCGGGCGCAGTGGCTGGAGCAACACTGGCTCTGGATCGCAACATCGCCGCGAATGAGCTTGGGTTCATAGCTCCCACAGCGAACAGCATGGACGCGACAAGCGATCGCGATTTTGTGCTCGAGTATCTGCACGCACTGACATTGATCGGACTGCATGCGAGCCGGTTTGCTGAAGAAATCACGCTTTTTGCGACAGCAGAGTTCGGATTCGTAGAACTGCCTGAAGCCTTTTCGACGGGTTCGAGCGCGATGCCGCAGAAGAAGAATCCCGATTTGACAGAACTGGTGCGCGGCAAGGTGGGACGGATTCACGGAGCGGCAGAAGCGGTGACGCTGCTGCTGAAAGGCCTGCCGCTTGCCTACAACAAGGACATGCAGGAGACGCAGGAGCCGGTATTTGCTGCGACCAGCACCACGCACATCATGGTGTTTCTGCTGGCGGAGTTTACCGGCGCATTGAAGTTTCGGACGGAGCGTATGCGCGCGGCGTGCGAGAGCGGCTATTTGAACGCGATGGCGGCGGCTACGTATCTTGTACACAAGGGAGTTCCCTTTCGTAAGGCGCACGAGAAGATTGGAAACGCAGTCCGTTACTGCATTGAGAAGGGCTGCGAGCTGGGTGATTTGTCGTTGGATGAGTTGAAGGAATTCGGGCCGGAGTTTGAACAGGACTTTTTTGCCGCAGTGACCCTTGAGGCGACGCTGGATTGCCATGACGTAATCGGAGGAACGGCGCGAAGCCGTGTTCGGGAAGCGCTGACCACGGCGGAAGAGCGCGTTCGAACCTTGGCCGACGCCTACGGAACGGTCAGTCTGCAAAGCCATGAGGTGAGCCATGCTGGTTCGTAAGGCTCGCCTGCAGGATGCAACCAATATCTACGAACTGGTGAACAGCCTGTCGCAGGATGGGACTCTGCTGCGGCGCGTATTTGCGGAAATTTGCGAGAACGTTCGCGACTTTACCGTGGCCGAGACCGAGACCGGGATATTTCTCGGCTGTGGCGCGCTGCATCTCTATGGGCCCCATCTCGCGGAGGTCCGGTCGATCGTGGTCAAGCCGGAGGCAAAGAGCCAGGGAGTTGGCGGCAGGATTTTGTTTTCTCTGCTGGAAGAGGCCGAGGATCATGGCATCGGGTGCGTATGCTTGTTTACGCGCATTCCCGATTTCTTCTTTCGCCATGGGTTTCGCGAAGTGGAAGACCGCGCGGCGCTCCCGGACAAGATATTCAAGGATTGCCAGAACTGCCCGCGTCTTTATCGTTGCGATGAAGTCGCCATGGCGCGCGGACAGGTGCCCAGGATTTCGATTCTCGGCCCGCGTATCGAAGCAGAGCAGTTGGTGCGGCTTACCGTCTGAGTTGAGCCCGTTCAATAAACTTTACCTACCTAAGCCAGCCCACTCAAAGCCAACCACGGGTTGAATGGGGCATCATCGATTCGGTGAAGTTTCCGATTCCTCGTTACAATTGGCGTTTGGATCACGGCACGGGTAACGGGTCGTGCGGCAACTTCATAACGCATGAATTGGAAACTGGAACTCGCACTTCTCTCGTGTGCCCTGCTTGGTCTGCGGCATGGATTCGATTACGACCACCTTGCAGCCATCTCCGACATTACTGCTGTGCAGGATAACTGGAAGCGGGGCATGCGGCTGGGAATGACCTATGCCCTGGGCCATGCGCTCACCGTAGTAGCGCTGGGCTCGTTGGTGGTAATGCTGCATATTCCGCTGCCCGCAAGACTGGACAACTGGACAGAGCGCCTGATCGGGGTCACGTTAATCGTTCTGGGGATTGGCGTGGTCGCCAACCTGATCCGGCATTCGCATTCGCACCAAGCAGTGAAGAGCCGGTGGGCAATTCTTATTTCCGGCTGTCAGCATGTGTGGTGGCGAACGGTGAAGATTTTTAAGCCAGAGACGCCAAGGCCTGAGCCCTTCGCCTGGAACTACAATGGCGGATCCGTTTTCGGGATTGGCGTACTGCACGGATTGGGCGCGGAGACGCCGAGCCAGCTGATGCTGTTCTTGCTGGCAGCCAGCCTAGGCGGAACGGCGCGCGGATTCATGGGGCTGTTGGCTTTTGCCGTTGGCTTGGTGGCGATGAATACGCTGATGACGGCGTCGCTGGGCGGGATTTTCGGCGCTGGGCTTCATCGGCCGGTCTTCTACCGGTGGGTAGCGGTGGCTGGTGCGGTCTATAGCTTCGCGATCGGCGTGATCTTTCTGCTTGGGGCTTCGGATCGGCTGCCCTCGCTGGGCGGTTGATCCATGCAGGGGTAGCGATTGCGAACGAGGGAGTGTAGCGAAACATGCGTTTGAGCGGCGCCTGGGTTCTGCTGATCTGTGCGGTTGTGGGAACATCGACCATGCTTTTGCTTCTGCACCTGACGCAGCTGGGCTTCTTGATGCACGAGCATATCCGCGACCGTCCCAGGCGAAGAATGTTTCTGGCAGCTGTGAGTTTCTTTCTCACGTTTCTCGGCGCGCGCCTGCTCGTACTGGCCATTCTTCACGATATTGGACCGTTCGGGTGGGTAGTGATTGGCGGCCAGCACATCCACCACCTTGTATGGGGAATTTTGATCCTTCTGGTTGTAGGCTTTGCGTGGCTTGCCGAGGTTGGCGAGGAGACCACAGGTACGTCGATTTTCGTGAGCCGCCTAATCTCCATTTTGTATGGGGTGGGTGCAGCGCTCACGCTGGATGAGTTCGCTCTGTGGCTCAATCTAAGAAACGTCTACGCTTCACCGGAAGGGCGGACGAGCTTCGACGCGGTGTTCCTGTTTGGCGGACTGCTTGCGATCGGGGCATGGGGCGCTCCATTCCTCAAGGCGCTGGTGAACAAGCGACGGTGAAGGATGTGACCTGAATTCTTCCGGTTTCGAACGGCCAGATGTGCGCCTATCTCAAGGTGGCGGGGAGCTGGAAATTAACGCCTGCGTCACGATTCACTTTCTCGGTCGCAGCAAGATCAATTTCTCCAATGGGGATGTCTCGACGTTGCTGGTCCAGGACGAAGAGCGTCGTCGGGGTCAGTGCATAGTTGTGAATCTCTTCCGGAGGCCGCCGGTCTTTGAAGACCAGCTTCACCGCCTCCTCGCTCGTCGGCGGGGGAGCCGGACTCGCGTAGGAGGGATTACCAGAAGGCGGTTCATACTGTTCGGCTGGCTGCACATCGGACGGCGGGTCGGCGTAGCCAGCAGAGGCCATTGATCCGTCAAAGCCGAAGGTATTCGGGAATCCCCAGAAGGGAGACCAGCCCCATACCGGGACAAGGGATACAAAGCGGAACCCATTGCGAAATGTGACGACCCTGCGATAACTGACGACGCCATGATAGCTGCTGCCGCCCCTGGAATAAGCCGGACGCGCGTTAGCAGCGCCGAAGCCAGCTCTCGGGTATGACGGCGTCATTCGGTAGGACGGACTGGCGGTAAAGCGCTGAGGAAAAGCGAAGCCAGGACTGGAGAAGTGAGAATGTGCGGGACTGGTGAATCCACTGTGAAACCCCGAGGAGGCGTGGCCCGAGAGACCGCCGCCGCGAGCTCCGCTACGCTGGGCAAAGACGGGAAGAGCGACTCCAGCGATCAGCAGCGTAACCGCAGTGAAGCACCTCATAGATACAGTCTACGCCTGTTGGGAGCGTGCGATTTTGCGCTCTCGATAAAATCCCTATCTTCAGAAAAGATTTTTTCAATACGATGCAAAAATGAAGAACGGGCGGAGTGGCTGAGTGATAGATCTCTTGACGGATGTGAGCAGGATTATTAGAAGTGTTCTACTTGCCAAACATTTCTGGGACGGGGAAGCAACTCAATACTGTGAGTGGAAACGGCGGAGTTGCTCTCACAGGTGTGTACACACGAAGCTTTGGATGGTGATCACGACGACCATTGACCCGAATGCTGGGAAGCATCGCACATTCAAGCTATAACCGCAGGTAAGTTGTGCTAAGGACAAGAGGATTGCCTGAAACAGGACTTCCCTCATCTTCACATGCAATGTGACGGGCCATTCCGAATCTCTCGCTGCTGCAACAAAGGGCATCTAGTCAGAGATCCGGACGTCGAGTGCACTTGCAGATACCAGAAATCGCAGAGACTTTGATTCCAGTTGAGACTTTCTCCCTGATTACGGTCCGAGCTTCTGATAATTCGAATTCGTAGTGTTTACCACTATCTGCTTGGCCGTCGCGTTCAGAACAGATTGCTGCGCATAGTTGGTACCGTCGGGCAAACTGGCAAACTGCACTGCCAGCGTTACCACCTCGCTGGGTTTGTCGGTATATGTATTCACGTTCAACTGAGTGATCTTTTTCACCTGCGGATTGAAGGTGACCGTCATCTGGTCCCCGGGTTGCGCATAATTCTTGAACACCAGGTTCACCGCCCCGTTTGCGGGACTGATCGATGCATTGCCCGACTGGAACGCGTTCTGTATTTTCTGCGGGTCCGGCGGGACATACATACCGAGGACGCCCTTAACGTCGCCCATATAGTCCTGTATCTCTGCCTTCTTTTTCTCGACCATGCGCTGCTTCAGGCGGCCGCCGCTCGGCTGCTGTTGCTGCTGATCTCCGATCGGTGTTTTCTGCACCTGGCCATTAGGACCGTACTGGCACAGGTTTTGCTTCGCAGGCTTGGGGTCGCCCTTATACGTGATCTGGACAGTCTCGGTCCATTGATATTGATGCAGCCGCTGCTGATTCTCAGCTGCGGACTGCTTCAAGGCTGACACTTTCTGCTGCAATTCAGGACTCTGTCCGAGGGCGGGCAGTCCGCAAAGCAATGTCAACCCTATTACCCTGCCTATAGCGCGAAGACCCTTTGCTCCGCTGCCGGCTCGCACGATACTTAGTTGCATGAGAAATCTCCTTCTTGAAGTGGTGTAGAGTTTCTGGTTAGGCATCAACTGCACAAGAGATCGGCGACCAGCAATTCGCTTGTCGAACCAATAATCACTCACGGCCGCGGACACTGCAACTAGGAGAACTCCTAATTGCGGCTATAAAAGACCAGCCGGTATTGTACTCAGCAAAATGCACTCGCGGAACCACAAACTGACTCGACGCCAAAGATGTCACTGAAAGCGGGCTTGCACTCTCCGCCGGCTTCACTTGTTGCCGAACGTCCATCCAAGCCCTGAACTGGTTCCATAGTCGCTGCCACTGAAATGTGGCGGCGGCTGGTTGTCCCAGTTGCCGTAGAAAGAGACATTCCAGGTGAAGTCGCCAAGGAACTTTACATAGTAGGTGACTTTGGTGTTGGTGTAGACGCGTCCCGGCTTGGAAATCGCCGGGAAAACTGTGCCGGTGACGGTCAGATTAGTCTTGTTGAATTTGAAGAGCTCCACATCCGCAGCGGCCATGGCGGCGGCCACATTTTGCGACCCCTGGAGTTTTGTCGATGGGGAGTATCTCGTATTCTGCCAGGCCAGTCCGCCGATCACCGCGATGGTCGTGTGATTAGTGTTCTTGAGAAAATGCCCGAAGCCGCCACCGATATTCGACTGAAGGTCGATGTCTTGAGTCGAGCTTTGCAGAAAGTTACCCACTCCGGTGTAAAACCAGTTGTTCCAGCGCAGAAGGCGGCGGTAATAGAGCGATCCGTCGTTGCGGGTAGAAGTGGTAACGCCGGTGCTGCCTGAAAGTGAGGAATCGTAGGATGCGCCTGTGCCCCAACGCTCCCGGGGATATTGTACTTGTGCTCCGAAAGTGTATTGCGTCGTCTGATTGCCCTTGGAGTAGATCAACCCGGAGCTGATACTGCCGTTGAAGCGCTCCCAGAAACGGCTTGATGTCTGGTTCATGACCACGATCTTTTGCTGTTCGAGCGCTACGTTTTTTTCTGCGCTCTCCTCTACCTCGATTCGTACAGGCCGGGCCGCTCCCGTCTCTGCCGTGGAGAGCGTTCCTGTATAAACAGAACCATTCTCGGTTTTCACGATGAACAACTGCTTGCTTTCTAAATGATGCACCTTGGACCAATCGACCGAGCTTGTACCAAGGATGTAATCAAAGCTGACGTATAGCACGCTCGCGTCCAGGCCCTTGATCTCGCCAGTGAGGCGGTCGCCGTTGTTCATGACGAGCACGTCGGTCTTTTCGCGCGCAAAGAGAGGCGTAGCGACAAGAAGTGCGCAGGAGACGATTACGGCTGGAATCTTCATAGCGCGTCCCACCTTAATGAGGCACTTGCAATAACATTTTGCCAGCAGAGAGGGTCTAAACTTTCCCGGTAAACGCCTTAATCTGAGCTTTGCCCCAAAGGTCTTTTCACCCAGGTACCCCTGGAAATCGTACAGAAAGGCCGCGAGGAAGGAGTGGGCCATACTACGGCGCGAAAACGGCACCGGCGCGCAGTCTGTCCAGGCTTAGAAATAGCGCATTTGTTCGAGATCGGCAATCAACCCAGGCCCGATGGCAATAGACTGAAGCGACACGTCAACGATCGCATGTGCGGAGTTGCTCAGCAGTTCTCGATCGGACTCAAGATCTTCTGAAATGGCAAATGCTTTGTTCCCAGCGTCCCTGATCGACGCGCCGCCATGCCAACGCGACACGGATTCGCCGATATCCAACAGCGAATCGAGGTTTCGGCCGCTATTCCGTTCTCAGCGCCTGGATGGGCTCGACGTGACTAGCACGCCGACCAGGAATGTAGGTCGCGAGCGCGGCAACGATACAGAGCAGCAGGGCGGCCGCGATGAGTGCGACGGGGTTGCCTCCATTTGGACCGAGCACCGACCCAATCCATGCGCGCATGGCGCAAGCCAGCACTGACCCAACGACGATTCCCACCAATACCAGACGAAAGACTCCGGAGAAAAGCAGTGAAAGGATATTGCCCCGGTTTGCGCCCAAGGCCATGCGAATGCCGAACTCGCGTTCGCGGCGGCTGACCGAGTAAGCCATCACTCCATAAACTCCGATGCTGGCCAGCAGCAGCGCCAGGCTGCCCAGGATCGCCGTAACCGTAGTAGACGTGCGCTGGCCTGCGAGCGCGCTGTCGGCCAAGCTCTGCAGGCTGGTCACATTGGAGACAGCCTGATCGGGATCGATCGCACCAACAGCGCGACGCGCAGGCTCGGTGAGCGCCATCGGATCGCCCGCAGTGCGAAGAATCATGCTCAGGAAGGATTGTGGGTATTGGTCGGCGCTGACGTACATTTGCAGGCCTGCAGGTGTTCCCGGCCCATTGAAATACACATCCGCGGCGATGCCAATAACTTCATGCCATTCGCCCGCGAACTTGACACGCTTTCCCAGCGCGCTTCTGCCCGGCCAGAGCAACTGCGCCATGTCGCGGTTAATGATGATGACCTTCTGCGAACCCGCTTGATCGTGCCGGGTGAAATCGCGGCCCTCAAGAATGGGCGTCTGGATTGCGGCAAAATATCCGGATGTGACGAAATGCCGTTCGGCAAAGGGAAGACGTTTCTGCGCACCAGGATCCGAGCCCTCATAGTCAAAATCGCCGTTAGAGTTTGATCCCGCAAGAGGCAGGTCGGCGCTGCCGGCTGCGGCTTTCACCCCGGGCAACGCCGCCAGCTTCTCCTGCAGATTGCCGAAAAAGCGCTGCTGGTCTACTGGCTTCGCGTAGCGGATCGGCGATAGCCCGATAGCCATGGTGAGAACGTGTTGTGTGTTCACGCCGGGATCGACATTCAGCAGGCGCATGAAGTAGAGCGTCATGTTGATCGAGCCGGCCACCAACAGCAAAGAGAGAGCGATCTCGGCAATGACCAGCACCGAGCGGGTGCGATTCTGCTCACGAGATTCGGTCACGGTGCGGCCCTGCTGCAGCGCCTGCTTCTCATCGTGGCGCAGAATGCGCAGCGCCGGCATGATGCCGAAGAGCACTCCGGTAGCGATCGCCAGCACAGCGGTGAAAGCCAGAATGGTTCCATCCAGGTGCACATCGGACGGAGGCACAAAGCCCTTGGGCCACGCGTCGATGGGAACGTGCAGGAGCCCTTCCGCGACAAGCAGGCCAAAACCGCCTCCGGTAAGCGAAAGCAGCAGGCTTTCCGTTAGCGCCTGCTGTAGCATGCGGCGCGGCGACGCGCCGAGGGCCTTACGTAACGCAAATTCACGAGCGCGGTGCGCAGCGCGAGCCAGCAGCATATTCGCAAGATTCACACAGGCGATAAGCAGAATAAAGCCGACGGCGGCTTGCAGCACGAGCATGATGGAGCGCAAGTTACCGAAGACAAATTCCTGCATCGGGACGAGGTCCACTCCGTGTGTGTTATCGGGGAACTGCTTGTCGATCTGCGCCTGAATGCCGACCAGCTCCGTGCGCGCCTGTGCCAAGGTCACTCCTGGTCGCAGCATCGCCACGCTGAAGAGATAGTTGGTGCCGTGCTCTACGTAAGGCGGCTGAGGTTCGAGCGGAATCCAGACCTGCGCGGGCAGAGCGCCGCTGGGACGCGGGACCGGAACGACTCCCACGACGGTACAAGTGCGGCCGTCGAGATTGAGCGGCCTGCCGATCGCCGATGGACTGCGGCCGAACTGCTCCTGCCAGAAAATTTCGCTGAGAATGCATACCGGAGCGGCTCCCTTCTGGTGCTCAGAAGGGAGAAAAATCCGTCCCGCCACAGGCTCCATGCTGAAGACGGAGAAGTAGTCGCTCGTCGCATAGCCGACGTTGACGGTCTGCGGCTCGTCTTTGCTCAGCCAGGTCATCTGTCCGTTAAACCTTGCGGCAAGGTGAGAAAAGGACTTGACGCGGGCCTGCCAGTCCTCAAAATCGGGGTAAGAAGCCGATGGATACGAGCCCTGCGGATAAACATTCTTGATGACCACCAGGCGGTCCGCGTTGGGATAGGACAGGCGCAGCGCGCCATGGATAACGCTGTAGATCGCAGTGTTGGCCCCGATGCCCAGAGCCAGAGTAAGCACCGCAACAAGTGTAAAGCCGGGCGACCCGCGGACCTGGCGAAGCGCATAGCGAATGTCCTGAAGCAAGGCCTGCATGGTGCCTCCTGGTAACGGTCAAAAGAGAACATGCAATCGGCGCGCCGCCTTGCGTCCGTGTAACTGGTTGATTTGACACACTCGTGCCGAGTGCCTCATGTCCAAAATCCATAACTGCTGTTCAGCAGCGGACAGAGGATACGCAGATTCCCGGGAGTGGGCCTATTCCAGATTGGCCGTCATTCGTTCGCAATTCGGAACGCCCATCGAAGAACCTACTCCGCGACTTCTGCCTGACGACCTTCAGCGCCGGAGAGTGTTGCGTTGTGTTTGCAGAGATAGCCAATTGCCGCGGCTGCCAGAAATCCAACGCGAATGTTTTGCTGTGGCACATTAAGATCATTCAGCGATTTAAGGACTGCCGGGATGATTCCCGCGGAACTGGCGGTTATCTTTATATACC
>JBAVYX010000151.1:0-5723 GCA_049588475.1 Silvibacterium sp.
GAACGTGAAGAACAATGAGCTGGCCGTCAATCCCCTGGGATTGACCATCGTGCGCTTCCGGGCAGACCAGGCGTTCAGCTAAGAAGCTCGTGAACGAGACCTCTTTTGCAACATTTAGCGCTTATTCGAGAGGGGAAATTAATAGGAGGGAAACCAAATGACTCAGGAGAATCGTGCACTGAAGAAGCCCGCGACAAGCTCTGTGGCCATCTCGGATACCAAGCTCTTGAGGGGTCGCCATAAAGTCGCTCACCAGCTTGCCATCGGTGAGCAAGCCTTCGAGTCAGCAGTAGCTGATCGTGCAATCACAGAGCTCCCAGAGATTCTGGATCTTAAAGACGTGGCAGATTTGCTCCGCGTGCACCAGAAAACAATTCGTCTCATGGCCTTAGAAGGCAAGATACCAGCATTTAGGGCAGGCCGGTTGTGGCGCTTCAAAAAGACCAGAATATTAGAATGGCTTGATTCTGCTGCTTAGTCGACGTCAGCCTCAGCATATAGTAGACGTGCCACCCGATCATTGTGCAGACGCTTCTCTGGTGTTAGTGTGTCGCCGTAGACATTCATGGTGACACTAATGGCAGAGTGGCGCATCAAGTCCTTCATCGCACCCATTGGTGCACCAACACTATCGAGCCATGACTTGTAAGAATGCCGAAACGTGTGAAAGCCCACGCCTTTGACACCGATCTTCTCACCAGCAGGACGTATCCACCTCTGTTGAATGGATGGTCCTAAGTATGGTTTACCAGTGGCAGGGTTCGGGAATATCCACGGAAAGTCTTCATCCGCTTTCAGCCGCCAGTCTTTCAACACTCTAGTCAGTCCTTTAGCAAGAGGCAAAACAGCATGGGATGCTTCCGTCTTCGTCTCGTCGACGGACCCGCGATAAACACTCCGGCGAATTGTAATTGTCTGTGCCGTCCAATTGATATCGGCCCATTGCAAACCCAACATCTCCGATAATCGCAGACCGAGTGTGGCGACCACTTGAACCATAACATCGAATGGACGCGGCAAGAATTTCACAATTTCCTGGCACTGCTGTGGTGTGAGTACGACGATTCGCTTCTCGCGCTTTGTGATGCCTTGCACCTTCACAAGTTCTACTGGGTTCCGATTAACCTCCATGTACTCCCACAACATGGCAAGGTCGAAGAGTTTGTGCATGAGAGAACGGATGTGGCCCCTGCTGAAGTTGGACAGGGGCAAAGATGTAATCCACTCACGGATGCGTCCCGCCTTCATTTCGGCGAGCGGCGTATCGCCCCACTGTGGCCGCAGATGGGTGCGTATCAACGATGAGTAAGAACTGCGAGTTGACTTCCTGGCAGGCATCTCTTCAATTTCGTACCGTTTGAGAAGATCGCCGAAGGTGAGTTGCTGCATCTGCTGGTAGTCGCTGCCATCGTTTACTTTCTGAAGCAGAGGGTGCAGATGCCGACGAGCCGCTCTCTCAGTGCGAAATTCGCCGCCGTCTAGCGTCACCTGCTTTAGCTTCCGCTTGCTCCCATCCATGACGTAATAGCGAAACTCCCACACGAATCCCCGAACTCTTGAAACTTTTCGCAAACAACCTTGCTGATATCGGCTTTTAGTGAACCTCATAACACCCTCCCGCGTCCGAGCGGTTAAGAGGCAGAGTAGCATATTATGGGGTTTAGTGGGGTTCTGGTAATTGCAACTCTCAATTTAAGTGATTGATTTAATTGGAGCACCGGACGGGAATTGAACCCGTGAATACTGGTTTTGCAGACCAGCGCGTTAGCCACTTCGCCACCGGTGCCCATTTTCGCCTTCACGCCGCTCTCTCACCGGGCCACGAGAGCCGCTCAGGTCATGAAGGCCAATTGTAATACGCTTACTTCGAAGGCGTAGCCAGATCCTTCGTCGCAAGGTACCAGGTCTGCACGTTCAGGCCAGCGCCTCCGCCGTTGGTGCGCTTCGCAGCGTCATCTATGGTTGCAGGAGCAGGGACGATAACCGGATCGCCTGGCTGCCAGTTGGCCGGCACAGAGACCGAGTTTGTGTCCACCGTCTGCAGTCCTTGGAAAATGCGGATCAACTCATCCACGCTGCGGCCCAGCTGCATCGGATAGTAGATGATGGCGCGGACTTTCTGCTTTGGATCGATGAAAAAGACCGCTCGGACAGTAGACGTATCCGACGCCTCCGGGTGGATCAGGCCATAAGCCTCCGACACCTTCGTGTCGAGGTCGGCAACCACGGGAAACTTTATCTTGACGCCCGAATGCTGTTCGATGTCTCTCACCCAGGCGATATGTGAGTTTACGCTGTCGACCGACACGCCGATAAGCTGAACGTGGAGCTTATCGAAGTCGTCACTACGTCGTGCAAACTCGATAAACTCCGTGGTGCAGACTGGAGTAAAGTCCGCGGGATGTGAGAAGAGCATGATGTACTTGCCCTTCGAGATGTAATCGCTCAGTTTGATGACGCCGTGAGTGCTCTTGGCTTCAAAGTCCGGCGCGAGTTCGTTGATACGGGGTATATGGCTCTCGGCTGCTGTGCTCATTTGGGTTTCCGTCCTGACTTGTTTCTGTTCGGGGATTTCTGCGGCAAAATAAGAAACCCACCTGGCAGGGTATCTGCGGTGGGCTAGTGCGCTTTGTAACTTTGACTTCGCTCTAGGAACACACCCGCATGTCGCCGCAGCTACAGCAGCAGTACCGACACATGCAGGTTGGAGTGAACCGAGTCATACTCTTTAACAGAGGGAAGCTGGCATCTTCTCCGCGCTTCTGATAATCGAGAATAGAACCAGAGGGAGTTCGTGTCAAACCCATGCCCATGCGCGAATACGAATATCAGCTTTGCGATGTGTTCACCTCCACGCCGCTCGAAGGCAACCAGCTCGCCGTATTTTTCGACGCCGCCAGCCTCACCGATCACGAGATGCAGGCGCTTGCGCGTGAAACTAATCTTTCTGAGACCACCTTCATCTGCCGTCGCGATACGGCCGCAGAGCGTGAGCAAGGCGTGCGTGTACGCATCTTCACCACGCAGGAGGAACTGTCGTTCGCTGGGCATCCTACGCTCGGTACTGCAGCCACAATTCGCAGCTTGTTTCCCGAGTCTGAGCAAGCGGCCAGGATCGTGCTCGATCTGAACGCCGGGCAGGTGCCTGTGGTGTTTCCTCCTGAACGAAATAAATCCCGCGTGGCCTTCGGTGAGATGACGCAGCCCGAGCCTGTTTTCGGCTCCATTCATGATGTCGTGAAAATTGCACCGCTTCTCGGCCTGCACGAGAGGGATTGTGCAACGCAGCCTCTGCCACAGACTGTTTCCACCGGGCTGCCCTATTGCATCGTCGCGCTCAACTCCACGGAGGCTCTCAGTCGTCTGCGTGTTGATCTGGTCAGCAGTGAGCAATATTTTCGAAATTTCGACGCCAGATTTTTCTATGCCATCGCACCCGAAGCGCCTGGCGTCTGGCGCGCGCGCATGCAGTTCTACAATGGCGAAGATCCCGCAACGGGATCGGCCGCCGGCTGCGCCATCTCATACCTCGTGCAGCATGGAATTGTGCAGCCGTGCACTCAATTGCACATCCGCCAGGGCCTTGAAATTCGTCGTCCGAGTGATCTTTACGTTTCTGCGAATTCCATTTCAGGAAAAATCGCCGAAGTGCGCGTAGGTGGCAGCACAGTTCCTGTTGCAAAAGGGCGGTTTTTCCTTGAGTGATTCACACAGTTTCAACAGGCGGATAAGGCTTCAACCCTAGGATTCACGGCGCGATTTCATAGATCAGTAAAACTGAGGCCCAAAATGGTCCATTTCTTCGCCTCATTTTCCCCGTTTACAGACCGTTCCGCTCTCCGTACTCTTGGCAAGCGTTTCGTCACCAAGAGAAGCGCGACTTTCGCCGAATTACACACAACTTAAGTAAGAGCGAGGGCGCTCTGCATGTGCGCTCGCCGCTGCCTGCCATGTTCCGGGAAGCACACCGTGAAGAGCGCAAGCAGCGAGCGATTGCAGGCAACCGTGTATGGGTTCCTTGCTCTCCGCATCCTGGTCCGACCCGGATCGCGGCCCCGTGTTTGCGTGCGGGCAGCATGACACTATTTGCTGCCTCGCCAATGCGGAAGGAGCCGTATTTCCATTTTCGGGCCAGGGTGCGGTCACCGAAACCCTTGCTGGGCGCATGTCGTTAAGGCTCGCCCGCACATAGAAAACCTCGCGTCTGCTGCGAGGAGCTAAGGAACAAATGAGGCCCAAGAAAACTATCCTCTGCGTCGATCACAACGAACAGGCGCTGGCCGTTCGTAAATTCATGCTTGAAACCCGCGGCTATCGCGTGCTGACCGCCCTCTCCGGGTATGACGCCCTTGAGATATTTCGTATTGGCGGAATCGATCTCGTGCTGAGCGATCTCGTCATGCCGCAAATGGACGGCAACGAAATGGTTCGCCGGATGAAAGAGCTCTCTCCGGAAGTTCCTACTATTCTGGTGAGCGGCACAGTCAAGGCTTTTGAGCGCGCCAATCGCGCTGACGCTTTTCTTCCCAAGGGGGCCTGCACGCCCGCCGAGGTGCTCGAGCGTATCCGCGTCATGATTGCCCGCAAGCGCGGTCCGAAGAGAGTGCTCGTGCAGACTGTGTTCGAGCCCGCACAAGAGGCTGCATTCGACCCAGCTGTGCACTCCGCGATTGCGTCTTGATTTCAGGGGTGATCAATCCCGGGCTGCCCTCCATTTACAATCAACGAGTGCAGCCCATCATCCGCGCAGAACAGCTCAGCAAGGTTTACCGCACCGGAAAAATCGAGGTGCCGGCTCTTCGAGAGGTGTCGTTTTCGATCGAACCGGGAGAATTTGTCAGTATCGTCGGCCCTTCGGGGAGCGGCAAATCCACGCTCTTCTACCTCCTCGGCGGTCTCGCCCGTGCCAGCGCCGGAAAAATCGTCATTGACGGGGTCGACTTCGCAAACCTCGACGACGCCCAGCGTACGAAGATGCGTAGGTCGAAAATCGGCTTCGTCTTTCAGAAGTTCAATCTGCTGCCCACACTTTCCGGGCGCGCCAACATTGAAATCGCCTACGATATTTCCGGCCGTTCCGTGCCGCTCGATCAGGCTTATCTCCTGCACCTCGCTGAAATGCTGGGCATCAATGGACGTCTCGATCACCGACCCTCTGAACTCTCCGGAGGCGAACAGCAGCGCGTAGCCATTGCGCGTGCGCTGATTACGCAACCGGCCATCCTGCTTGCCGACGAGCCAACCGGCAACCTCGATACCGCGAACTCCGACGCCGTCCTCGAAATGCTCCAACGCTCCAATCGCGAGTTCAAGCAGACTGTGCTCATGATTACCCACAATCCTGAAGCCGCGGCTATCGCTGATCGCATCCTGCATATGCGCGACGGCCTCATCACCGGCATCGAGACGGGTACGGGGAGTGTTGCAGCGCATGCTTGGTAGGCAGGGGCAGTCGGCTCGGTTCCGAGGAACGGTGGCGATGTATGCCTTTCCATCCGCTTGCTCACCCAGCAGCCTTCGCAGGAGAGATATTTTAAGGTAAGGTTGATTTCCTCAACGAAGCTCTCTGGTAGCTTCTATTTGTCGTCGTGATTTGAAGCTGGCCGCGTTGACCGCTCGTAGACCATCCCGATATACTCATAAGTACCAAGCGGGAGTAGCTCAGTGGTAGAGCATCGCCTTGCCAAGGCGAGGGTCGCGGGTTCAAGTCCCGTCTCCCGCTC
>JBAVYX010000152.1:0-70007 GCA_049588475.1 Silvibacterium sp.
CCTCAAGAGCGTCGGCTGAGAATCGTCCAAGGTCAGATCAACGAATACCCGGGTGCCCCACATCCGGATTTTCGGATGTGGGGCTATGCGCATCCTCAGCCCCGCGCCACGGACAATGCCGGCAGCCCGACTGGCAGCAGTATCCACGCTTCCGGTGATAAGCCTCGGTAAACACCAGGTAGGGACCATCCATGTAATAGTCCTCACCCTCCACCAGCGGCTGAGCATTCTCACGCAAGCGCGCCATCCTCGACCGTCGATGTCAACCCAAACAGCCTGCTCGTAACTGAATTCCCCTCGGCAACAGAGGAAGTCTCCGCCGCAGTCGGAATCGGATACGTCACCGTCTTTCCCGGAACACTGGCTACCCGTTCTCCGGGAATCACCACACCAACCAGATTCATCGGATCAGCCGCAGCAAAGGTAATCGACGCCCGCTCGACTGCGCTTTTCAAACTCCGCGCACGCAGCGACTCCAGCGCCTCTGGCAGCGCGAACTGTTCACCGCCAAATCCTGAAACGAACCGGCCGCCGCGGACGATGCCTCGCGCCTCCAGCCGTCTGTACATCCAAAGCAGCTCTCTCCATCGAGGCATCGCCGTCTCGCGCTCCATTAAGTCGAAAAAGACCACACCGTATCGCCGCAACAGCACCATACATGCCGATTCAACTTGTGCGTCGCGTCGCGCCGCAGCCTCGCCCACCGATTCCTGCGCGGAGCTCTCCACGCACAACATGCTCCAACGTCCCGCGGCATTACGAGAATGCGCTGCAGGCTTCACCCGCGCCGGGCTGGCAAACATCTGCTTCCTGCGCGGATCGACCAGCATGCGCAGGCTGTCGAAGCCATCCGCCGTCACCAGCCCTGCCGCCACCAGTTCCCAAAGCGCATGGCAGACATCCTCGGCCGGTGCACCCAGAACGCGGGCAATATCGGCAAGAAACATTGCGCCGCGTTCACCCAGATACGACCGCAACCGGTTGGCAAGCTCGCTGAGCGAGGCTGTCAGATTCATCTCTGGAATTTGTCGCTGTGACAGGCACAAATCCATCCACAGCGCCTCTTCCCGCAGAAAAAATGTAATCGGCGCCATGCCCGTCGGAATAATCCGCTTCGGGCCTCCACTCTCCGTCGACGCAAAAGCCGGATGCGGTGATATGCGCCCCCATCCCACCACGCCCGTCAGAGTCAGCGTATCCAGCCAGCGCGAATCGTAATTCGCAACCCGCTGCGGAAGGATCGACCGCTCCCATTCCACCGCCGGAGCCTCAAATCCCTCCACGCCGCGCACCGCTTCCAGCACTCCCTGCTCGCCCGTAAGCTGGCGCTGCGCACCCAGATGCTGCCAATCGAGCACGAATCGCATGTAGACGGCAGGCGTCACCGGCTCAACCTGCTTTCGCAGCGTATGCAGCGTGCGTTTGTGGATACGCTGCAGCAATCGCCGCTCGCACCACTCCACATCCTCATCGGCAATCGGACCGGCAGCTGCCGGAACTTCAAAAGATCCGCGCAGAATCGTCCCCGACATCTCCAGCCGCAGCATCTGCTTCCATATTTCGCCCGCCGCCACGCCCAGCCGCTCACCAAGGCCGCGCGAAGTCACCGGACCCAGCAGCGTCATCCATCCCTGCACCGCTTTGCGCAGCACATCCGCTTTACTTGCATGGCTCGCCGATATCGCCGCAACATTGGCGGCGAATGTCGCCTGCGGCCACAGCAGGCGCAAGTCTTCAACGCTCTCTGCCGCCGCAAAATAATCTCGTCCATCAAGGGTAGCCAGGGTCACGCGCCCCTGGCGTTCCAGACGCGCATACCACTCTCCCCACTCGGCAGCGCGCATATCTGCAGCGATCTCCGCCGGAATAATCACAAGCGAACACAGCAGATCGTGAAACTCGTGCTCATCGCGCAGGTTTGGCCAAATCTGCTCGCGGACTTCCGCAATAACTTCTGGAGAAAGCCGTCCGGCGTCGCCCAGCTCTTTATCTGGCAGCTTGCCGCGCATGGCCACGGCGCGCGCGCGGCGCTCCTCGAGCGGGGCGTCGTCGAGATAGGCATAAGGATTCGCATTCAGTAGCTCGTGCGCAAATACCGACGGCGTCGTCGTATCGACCGCCAGGCAGCGGATGCGACCATCGTCCATCGCTTCGAGAATGGCCTTCAATCCTTCGAGGTCCATCGCTTCGCCGAGGACATCTCTCATCACCTCGCGAACCAGAAGATGATCCGGAATTTGAATATCACCCTCGACGTTCTCCTGGCACGCGGCAACCTGCGGAAAAACGCTGGCAAGCAGGTCGTCCGAACGCATCCGCTGGATCTGCGCCGCAACCTTCTTGCCCTTTTGAAACCGTAACAGTTGCAAACTGCGCCCCGCGTCCCAGCGCCAGCGTGCCTTGAAGATTGGCGAGGCCAGCGATGCCTGTTCCAACAGTTCCGTGACCGTCTGCGTTGTCAAGAACTGAAAGACATCGCTCAGAGGAAAGCTGTGCTGCTCGGCCAGCGAGATGTTCAGGCCGTTATCGGTGGCCGCGGCCTGCAATTCAAAGTTGAAACCCCGGCAGAAGCGCTTGCGCAGCGCGAGCCCCCACGCCTTATTGATCCGCCCTCCGAATGGAGCATGCAGAATCAGCTGCATACCTCCGCCTTCATCGAAAAACCTTTCTGCAACAATCGTAGTTACAGATGGAACCGTACCCAGTACGGCTCGTCCTGCGACGACGTAACTGATCATCTGTTCTGCGGCGGAATCCTCGACAGCGCACTCCTGCCTAAGCCAGACAACTGTCTCTGCAACCGCTGGATTCGCCTGGTTGATATAGCCCGGCAAGACATCCCTTGTGCGCCTGTCGATCTCCTCGCGCAGTTCCGAGACAAATTCCGACAGCTCCCGTGTCCGCTGTGGAGCCTCACCCGTCCAGAACGGCACCGACGGCGGCTGTCCATGCGCATCTTCAACGAGAACTCGCCCGCTGTTCGACTCAACCCGCTGAATACGCCAGCTTGTATTACCCAACAGGATGATGTCTCCGGCCGTCGACTCGACGGCGAAATCCTCATCCAGCGTTGCAATCTGCACCCCCTCCGGCTGCACGATCACCGTAAAGAGCGACGTCTCGGGAATCGTTCCTCCATTCGTCACCGCCGCCAGCCTCGCCCCGCGCCTTGCCTGGATGCGGCCATGCACCCGGTCGCGCAGCAGATATGCTCCATACCGTCCGCGGTTCGATTCAATCCCCTCCGTTAAGAGAGACAGTGCCTCTTCAAATTCCTCCCATTCCAAATCGCGATAGGGTTGCGCGCGCCGGAACACGTCGAACAGCCGCCTCTCTTCCCACGGCTCCGCCGCGCAGGCCGCCACGATCTGCTGCATCAGCACGTCCGCAGGCTTCGCAGGAATCTCCAGCCTATCGAGCACCCCCCTGCGCATCGCGCGAATCAGCGCGGCATGTTCCATCAGGTCATCGCGCGTTGTCGCAAAAAATCTTCCCTTGGGAATCGCCCCGCGCCAGTGCCCCGCCCGTCCAACTCGCTGCATGGCGGTCGCAATCGCGCGTGGAGTGTTGATTTGGCAGACCAGGTCCACCGTTCCGATATCGATGCCTAGTTCCAGCGATGCCGTCGCCACCAGGATCCGAATCTCGCCCGCCTTCAGCCTGCGCTCCGCTTCATGGCGCAGCTTGCGCGACAGGCTTCCATGATGCGCAGCGACGTTCTCCACGCCCAGACGCTCGGCCAGCGCAAACGCCAGCCGCTCCACCATCTTTCGCGTGTTCACAAATACCAGCGTGGAGCGATGCTCATTCGCCAACTCGGCCAGCCGCGTATGAATGCCATCCCAGATCGATTGCGTGGCTACCGCGCCTAACTCATCCGGCGGAACCTCGATCCGCAGGTCCATCGCCCGCCGCTGACCCGCCTGCACAATCTCGACCTCCGACGCGCGCGCACCGGCCAGAAACTTCGCGACCAGCTCGATGGGGTTTTGCGTTGCCGACAACCCAATGCGCTGCGGAGTCTCATGTCCGCTAATGAAGTCAGCCGCACTCAGGGGATTCTCCCCGCGTACCAGCGCGTCTAATCTTTCTAAAGTCAGAGCCAGATGCGACCCTCGCTTGTCATCAGCCACGGCATGGATCTCGTCCACGATCACCGTACGCACCCGACGCAGATTCCGCCGACTCTTCTCCGACGTAAGCAGAATGTAAAGCGACTCCGGAGTCGTCACCAGGATGTGCGGCGGCTGCTTCACCATCGCCCGCCGCTCGGCTGGCAGCGTGTCGCCAGTACGAACCGCCGTCCGAATCGACGCGCACAAATACCCTCGCTCCAGCGCAAGCTCCTGAATCTCGTGCAACGGCATCTCCAGATTTTTCTGCACGTCATTCGAGAGCGCCTTCAGCGGCGAAACGTACACCACCTCGGTGACGTCATCCAGTCGGCCTTCGACAGCTTTGCGCAGCAGCCCGTCGATCGCAATCAGAAACGCCGCCAGCGTCTTTCCCGAACCGGTCGGCGCCGAGATCAGCGTCGGCTTGCCTGTCAGGATGTGCGGCCAGCCCTGCTCCTGCGGCTCTGTCGGCGTGCCAAATCTCCGAACAAACCACTCCCGCACCACTGGGTGAGCCCATTGCAGGCTTTGGGGAACTGCATCCGAGACCGGCAATACAGGGGAAAGCATGCCCCTATTCTAGACCATTTTCGCTTCTTATTCGCCCCATGCTTTCCGCGACTTAACAAATCCTTTATAGGCTGCTTCCACCTTTCTTATGCCCTGCGCGATGAAATCAGAAATGCCGGTTTCACACCCCGGCGGAGGATTCATGGGTTCATTTCGTACATGCAGGCCCTTGCTCGTCGACGCCACGCAATGCAAGGAAGATCAAACCATCACCACGGACTTCGGTTTTCGCCACGTCAAGCGCGGAGACTGGATCATTCGCGGAGAGGACGGCGAGTGCTACATCGTCGACGACGCCTTTTTCCAGCGCACCTTCACCGCGCTCCAGACCTATCCCTGGGAGAACAATCAAGAAGCCCGCAACTATGGTTGTTGAACCGGGGGCTGCTGAGTAAGTCGCGATCCCACGCTGGGAAGTAAGATGTGGAGATATGACCGCATCGCCCACGGCCGAAGATCGCGCGCGCCGCATCAAGCTCATCCTTTTCGACGTAGACGGAGTCCTCACCGACGGCGGTATCTGGATCTTTCCCGCCCCAGCCGCCAGCCATAGTACCGCCGATCACGCCCGTGCGCTCGAAAGCAAGGGTGGATACGCCATCTCCTCGGCCAGCATGATTGAGGCCAAGGGCTTCAACGCCCACGATGGCTCGGGCATCTCGCTCGCCCGCCTGGGAGGCATGAAGTGCGGCATCATCACCAAGCGCGTTTCGGAAACGGTTGCCCTCCGCGCACGCGATCTGCGCCTCGAATACGTCTACATGGGCCAAGCCTTCAAGATGGAGGCCGTCCGCGAAATCATGGCGAAGGAAGGCCTCACCCTGGAACAGATCGCCTACGTCGGCGACGACATTATCGACCTGCCCGTGATGCGCGCCTGCGGATTGGCCATCGCCGTTGCCAACGCGCGTCCTCAGGTGAAGGCCGCGGCCCACTACATCACACCCAACATCGGCGGCCACGGAGCGGGACGCGACGCCGTTGAATTCATCCTCGCCGCCAAAGGTGTGCTCGAAACCGTCATCGAGCAATACATCGATGAGCGCAATTCCATCGTCACCAGCATAGACACCGGCGAAGGCAACAGCTGATCGTGGATCGGTCGAACCAACTCCGCGCACCCCTCATCATCTTCTGGACTGGCTTCCTCATCCGAGTCCTCTACCTCACCCTCGCCCACACCTGGCGTTTCAGCCCCTTCGAAGATCACTTCTCCTTCGGCTATGAGATGGCCCGTATCGCCCGCGCCCTCGTCACCGGATACGGCTACGCCGATCCTTTCAGCGGACACACCGGCCCCACCGCGTGGGTCCCGCCGCTATATCCGCTCCTCATCGCCGCGGTCTTCAACCTCACCGGTGTCTACACGCCCCTCTCCGCCTGGATTCTCCTCACCCTGAACAGCCTCTTCTCCGCCGCGACCGCGCTCTGCGTCTATGAAATCGCAGCTCGCTGCTATAGCCGGCGCGTAGCTCTCTGGTCCGCGTGGATCTGGGCGCTCTATCCCGCCGCCATGCAATACGCCGTCCGATGGGTGTGGGAGACATCACTCTCCACCTTCCTCTTCGCCACCGTGCTAGTACTCGCCCTGCGCATGGGCGCCATCGGTGAAGCGAGTCCTCCCGACCAGCAAATCACTGCCCGGCAGACCACTCGCCAATGGCTCCTATTCGGCCTTTTCTGGACACTCATTGCGCTCTCCAACTCCACGCTGCTTCTCTTCCTGCCCACCTGCGGCATCTGGATACTCCTAGGCGCGCCGAATAAGTCCGCAGCCCTCGCCCGAGCCGCCCTCGCCGGTCTTCTCTTCCTCGCGTGCATCGTGCCCTGGGTCTGGCGCAACTGGACCGCCCTCCATTCCTTCGTTCCCATGCGCAGCAACCTTGGCGCCGAGCTCTACGCCGGCAATGGCCCCGGAGCCTATGGTTTCCGCTATGGAGTCCTCATCGGCCTGCCCGAGCAGGACGCGCAGCACCGCCTCTACGTGCAACTCGGAGAAATCGCCTACGTCAAACAGCGTGGCCAGCTCGCCAAAGCCTGGATCCGCACCCATCCGGAGCGCTTCGCAGCACTCTCACTCAAGCGTTTCTACTTTTTTTGGTCCAGTGTGCCGCACCCGTCGGACAAACACTGGTTCCTCGACTTCGTGCGCCAGTTGAATTTCGCCCTGCCCAGCATCACAGGCATCCTCGGCCTCGCGCTCTCCCTCAAAAGACGCATCCCGGCATCAGGACTCTTCGCCTGGGCATTTGTGCTCCTTCCGCTCACTTATTACTTCATCACCGTCGAGGCCCGCTTCCGCCATCCCCTCGAACCGCTCATCGTCATCTTTTCCGTTTACCTTTTTCAATCGGCAACACGGGCCGCATGAAAGAATCTTCCTATGAAGTATTCCGAAGTGTAGCCCCGGAAATTCAAGCTGAAATCGGCGCGTTCATTTCGAATCTCCAGGCATTGGGGTGGACAGTGACCGATTCTCGAGCTGAAGCGAGATCATTTGGCGATTGGTATGTGGACTTAGAAGGTCGAAGTCCGGCGATCAGACTGGTCAAAGACCGATCACAGTAGATGGTTAGAGAAGTACCCATCGAAATCCTGAAAATGGCTGGACTCTGGAGGGTCTTCAACGATGTGGAAGAGTTTAAAGCTGCCGTTTTTAGATGTGGCGGAAACTTTAAATGGAGTAGGTGATAACACCTCAGGGCAAATTGAGCTTAATGACGAGCGAACCACCTAAGAATTCGACAACCGCAGATAGACCCAGCCTCATCTTCTGGACAGCTTTCCTCATCCGCGTCCTCACCATCACGCTTGCCCACACTTACCGCATCCGCACCTTTCAGGATCACTTCCAGTTCGGCTGGGAGATGGGCCGCGTCGCCCGCGCTCTCGTCACCGGCTATGGCTACGCCGATCCATTCGTCGGTCATACCGGACCGACCGCCTGGGTCCCGCCGCTCTACCCGCTCCTTATGGCCGCAGTATTCAGGCTTTTTGGCGTCTATACAGCAGCATCGGCATGGGTCCTTCTCGTCACTAACAGCCTTTTCTCCGCAGCCATCGCGCCCGCCATCTACGAAATCGCCGCGCGCTGTTACAACCGAAAGGTCGCCGTGTGGTCCGCCTGGCTCTGGGCGCTCTACCCCGCCGCCCTGCAATACGCCGTCCACTGGGTGTGGGAGATGTCCCTCACCACCATGCTCTTCTCCTTCGCCCTCGTGCTCGCCCTGCGCATGCGTGGCATCGGCGAAGCATCTGGTTCACATGACTTTCAACCTCTGCGTCGCTGGCTGCTCTTCGCCGTCCTCTGGGCGCTTATCGCCCTCTCCAACTCCAGCCTGCTTCTCTTTCTGCCCGTCTGCGGCATCTGGATCCTCCTCGGCGCGCCCGCCTCATCCCCTGTTCCAACCCGCGCCCTCTTCACTCGCGCCGCCCTCGCATCGGTCCTTTTTCTCGCCTGCGTCGCTCCCTGGATCTGGCGCAACTGGACCGTCTTTCACACCTTTATTCCCATGCGCTCCAACCTCGGAGCCGAGTTCTACGTAAGCAGCGGTCCCGGATCGAACGGCTTCGCCTTTATGGCCACGCTGCCGCTCGTCGAGCGCGACCCTCAGACCATGCATTACAAGGCGCTCGGTGAAGTCGCCTATGTCCGCGAGCAGGGAGCCAAGGCGAAGACATATATCGCCGCGCACCGCGCCCACTATGCGCTCATCTCGCTCACGCGTTTCTATTTTTATTGGATCAGCGTGCCCCATCCCATCGAGGGCTCGCCATGGACCGAGTTCTTCCGCGAACTCAGCTTCGCCTTCCTCAGCATCACCGGCTGGCTCGGGCTGCTGCTATCGCTCAAGAATCGCGTCCCCGCCGCCTGGCTTTTCGCCTGGGCCTTCCTTCTTCTACCGCTCACCTACTACTTCATAACCGTCGCCGCGCGTTTTCGCCATCCGCTCGAACCGCTTATCGCTATCTTCACTGTCTATCTCTTCCAGTCCGCAACCTCCCGGCGTAAGAGATTCGTGACAACGTCTAGCGGACGGAGTTCGTTATAGTGCGAGACCCTCTTGAGCGTCTTATGTCGCAGTGGGAAAGCGACGACTCTCTTCTCGAAGCGAATCAACTATGCCGGCGTAGCGAGGTTCTTGACCATCTCGACGCGTATTTTCCGAATGTTGATTTGCGGAGCACCGATTCCCACCTGATCAACTCGGAACTCAATCGGCGTGCAAGAGCCATCTATACCCGGCTAGAGGTTGCAAATGCGGAACTCTATCAATCCATCCGGCTGGAAATTCAGCGAGGTATTCGTCCTGCCGCATTTGTCCAGCTGCTACAGCAATCGAACTCGGATAGTCCAGTTCGCGGCAACAGTTACGACTACCTCGATGAGTTGATAAGCGGCGTCTTGCAGTTCGACGAGCCCACCGCGGAACCGGTTCACACCGGGCCGGAGATCGTCTTTTATCAGCCCACACCCGCGCGTCACATTTTCGCTCTCATTGCGGCAGGGGCTATCTCTGAAAGCGATGTTCTGGTGGATCTCGGATCGGGATTAGGCCATGTTCCGTTGCTTATATCGATCTGTACGGGTGCACGCAGCATCGGTGTCGAACTGGAGCCCGCTTATGTCGCGTCTGCCAGGCGATGCGCTCAAAGATTAAACCTCAGCAGGGTCACCTTTCATGGAGATGACGCGCGGAACGCAGATCTCTCCGGCGGCACCGTGTTTTATTTGTATACACCGTTTAGCGGCTCCATTTTGCGAGCAGTGATGAACTCGCTCAGAGATCAAGCAGCAGTTCGCCCGATCAAAATCTGTACCTTTGGACCCTGCACATCTGTGATCAGTCAAGAGCCTTGGCTTGAGGCGATGAGTCGGGGAACAGAAATGACGAGAACCAAAACGGACCAGATAACAGTGTTTTTATCTCGCACCTGAACGAAAGGAGCACCAGATGCTCTCAGAAACCGAGGTTCGACAATTTGCGGATCGTTGGGTTCTTGCATGGAATTCTCGCGATCTCGAAACCATCATGTCTCACTATGCACCGGAGGTCGTTCTTACATCGCCCTCGGCGGCAAAGCTGCTGAGTGATCCCTCCGGAACCGTCACTGGCAAAGAAGCCGTGCGCAGTTATTTCGAGCGAGGCCTTGAGGCCTACCCAAACCTCACCTTCGAACTCCTGGATGTGATGTGGGGAATCTCCAGCGTCATTCTCTACTACCGAAATCAGAAAGGCACGAAGACTGGCGAGTTTATGGAATTCGATGCGAAACAAAAGGTTGTTAGAGTCGTCGCAAATTACACTTGAGAGCCGGGTGCCGGAATGCCCATCCTTGCGCAGCAAGGGTGGATAACAAAGCTTCACCCCCCGAGGAAGCGACCTCGCGCATCCGGTCTCGGCGAGCCGTGGGATAATTCCCCCACGCGTTCCACCTTTACCTCTGCTTTGCTGCGCTTCTGCTCGTCCCATGCCTTCACATACTTCCAGTGAATGTAGACCGAGTGGTTCAGGTGATAGATCAACCCCTCCGCGCCGTCCAGAAATCCCAGCCGGAAGAAGTAATTCTTCACAAACGTCGCCACTGGATTCACCATCGCCAGCCACAGCATCGCCAGCAGCGACTTCGCCTTGCCCTTGTTCACCAGCGCGTAAACATTCTCTGAGCTGTAGTCGTTCATGTGGCTCAGATATAGCTCGAAACTTGGGTAGGCGTAGTGGATCAGGTCATGCTTCAGCGTGCCCTTCGGCCCGTCATACTTCGGGGTGCCGTGCGGTCCCACGTTTGTTTCCATCTGTGCGCTGCCCCGGCGCCACAGCCGCAGCTTGTGGTCGGGATAGAAGCCGCCATGCCGAATCCATCGGCTCATGAACAGGTTCAGCCTCGGCACCCAATACGCCTCATATTTCGGATTCTCGATCGTCTGCCGGATCTCCTCTGCCAGCTCGGGGCTCACCACTTCGTCCGCATCCAGCAGCAGAATCCAATCGCTGGAGCACTTGGCGATGGCGATCGCCTTCTGCTCCGGATGCCCACGAAAATCCCGATTGAAAGAGTGCTTTGCACCGAAGGAGCGCGCAATCTCCGGTGTCCGGTCCACTGACCCAGAATCGACAATAACAATTTCGTCCGCCCAGAAAACACTCTTGAGGGTCCTGGGAAGGTTCCTCTCTTCGTTGCGGGCAATCATTGCGATGGAGAGGGTTTGGTGCATAAGTCAATTTATACAGTCAACCCTGTCAAGCCCAAAGCAGAAATTCTCCCCCGCATCTCGCTCATTTCAAAGCGACAATATTCTCGAAGGGTTGGCCGGCCATTTTGGCAGGCCAGCTTGAATAGAAAGAGGGACATAGAGCCTGCCAGAGCTGTTCGAGAATGAGTACGGCATTAGCAGGACTGCGGGCTGAACCGAGTAACTCTTTTAGAATCTGTGATAACTGGATAGGAGCAATTTTATCAATGATCTGCGCAGTGACTTCGCAGTCTGCCCTGAAAGCAGTGCAATATGTCCTATTAAACCATTTAGAATCAGAGAATGCTAAATAATAGTAACGTTTTCATATTTTTGCCAACTCTAAGGCTCAAAAGCTCCACCGAATCACACACTTGTCAAAATTAGGGAGAGGGGTAGGTGTTGGGGTAGGTGTACCCCACCCACTTAGACAGGTCCTCAGCGGGCGGAGCCAATCTTCTCTGTACGCAACGAGGGCCATTCGGGCTGGCGCTTCTCCAGGAAGGCGCGGATACCCTCCTTGAAGTCCTCTGTATTACGCGCCTCGGCATTGGCGGCAATGGCCGATTCGGTCTCCTGGTCAAGGTGATGGTGGGCGTGCTCGCTGAGTAGCCGCTTAGTGGCCTGCATGGCCGCTGGGCTGTTGCGGAGGAGGGTGCAGGCCAGCTTGCGCGCTTCGTCCATCAGATCCTGCTCAGGGATAACACGGGTGATGAGGCCCAGATCGAAGGCTTCGGGGGCCTTGATGAGACGCCCTGTCAACAGGAGATCCCGCGATCGCTTGTCGCCGATCTGACCACGTAGAAAGGCGGAGACGATGGCTGGAACGAAGCCGATCTGCACCTCGGTATATCCGAACTTGGCTTCGGGGATGGCCAGGGTGAAGTCGCAGATGGTGGCCAAGCCCATTCCGCCGGCGATGGCGGCCCCGTTTACGGCGGCGATGGTGGGCTTGGGCAAGTCGTACAGGGTGCGCAGCAGATGCGCGATGCGTTCGGAATCCAGGCGGTGCTCATCGGGAGTCTTGGCGCGCAATGTCTCCAGATGATCGAGGTCTAAGCCGGCGCAAAAGGCCGACCCGGCGCCGGTGAGCAGAATGACACCGCACGCCGGATCGTCGGCGGCGGCCAGGAATGCGCGCGTAAGGTCGTCCATCATCGCCGGATTGAGCGCATTGCGCTTATCCGGACGATTCATGGTGATGGTAAGGGTGCCCCCTTCCGTGTGGGTGTGCAGGGTGGCGTAACGTCCCATGATTTTTCCTCCGCGGCCAGGACAGAAAATCTTACTCCAAATTTTTACGCAGTCATTGCACTATTGTGCAGGCCCCGCGAACTTCTCTTGAATCGCATGGCTGGCCGTAAGCAAGCTGTCGAGCGGACGCAGCGGCGGAAGCGTAGCGCCGAGGCGGGCGAGTTCAGCGAGGGCAATCTCTGTGGCTAGGTTGCCGACCAGCGCGTCCTGCGCAAAGGGGCATCCGCCGAGGCCGCCGAGGGCTGTATCGAAGCGGCGACAGCCGCCGCAGTAAGCGGCGGCGACCTTCGCGGCCGCGTTGTCAGGGCGGGCGTGGAGATGGACACCGAGTTCCACATTCGGGGGTAGCGTAGGCAGGACAGCGGAGACCAGGGCAGCGATTTCGTTGGGCGAAGCAAGACCGACGGTATCTGCAAGAGAGATTTGCTCGATGCCATTGTCGGTTAGGAGGTCGCATGCAGCGATGACTTCCTCGGCACTCCAGGGATCGTTGTACGGATTGCCGAAAGCCATCGACACGTAGACGACCATGGCCAGGCCGTTCTTATAGGCCGCTTCCCCGATCGCGTCCAGGGCCTCAAGGGACTCTTCGGGTGTCTGGCGCTGGTTGCGTTGGAGAAATGTAGGCGAAATGGAGTAAGGGAAACCGAGGGTGCTGACGGCACCGGTGACGACAGCTCGTTCCGCGCCCTTTTTGTTGACGACGATGCCGATGATCTCCACATCGTCCGGAGCGTCATTGTCGGAAGCGGCTAGAAAGTTGAGGACCTGTTCGGAGTCGGCCATCTGCGGAACAGCAGCCGAGGAGACGAAGGAGACAGCGTCAATATGCCGGAAGCCGGCGGCGACGAGCGCACGAAGGTACTCGGCCTTGACCTCGACAGGGATTGGCTTGGGCAATCCCTGCCAGGCATCCCGGGGACACTCGATGAGTTTGACTGCGCCGGTCATCTCCGAGAGCAGTTTACTGGATGTGGGCCCGGGTCATCAGGAAGAGGATGAACACAGCCGCAAAGTGCGCGGTGGCGGCCGAGGCGAGGGCCATCCAGAACTTCCTGGCCCGGAGGGCAAGAGACATAAGCAGGCCATAAAGCGGAAACTGAATATACATCAGCAACTGTGACAAATTTTCTCCGAAGCCGTTGGCAACGCCCAGTACCGGACTCTTGACCAAGAGTACCCAAGGGTAAAGGGTAATGAGGGCGCTCGGACCGGCGAGCGCCATGATGCTGGCTGTGTGGATGGCGAACGGGGTGGCGGCAACGCCCAGCAGGAGCGGCCACCAGACGGCGAGAAAGCCACGGGTCTTTCTGCCCTTGCGTTTGCGAGGCGTGTTGCGAGACCCAGTTGGGCGGCGCTTCTCGCGGGCTGCGGCTGTCGCGGTTGGCATGCCATGAGGATACAAGAGCGCGAGGACGAGATTCTCACATTCACGGCCAGGAGAGACGTGGAGGTATCCACTGATGAATCCCCGTCAGGCCCTGATGGTTTGCTCAGCTGCTCACACTACAGATGGAGAGCGGCGATCCTGTGACCGGATCCAGAGCTCGAAGACCAGCGTATTGATGGAGAAGCCGATCCAAAAGGCGATGCCAAAGAACTGGTTCGGTGTGAGGTGCGTGAGGGGGCTGGTCGCAAAAAAGACTCCCATCACCGGGCGAGTTGTCGCGATGCCAAGCAGGATCGCGATGGAGCGCAACAGCCAGCGGCGCTCGTGGGGCGGATCGTTCTGGCGACGGTAGCGGTAGGCTCGGAACAATGAGAAAAGGAAGAGGCTATTAAAGAAGAGGACGGCTGATCGCTCCATCCATCCGCCGACGGAATCGACGCTCATCGCATAGGCGGTAAGACCCACAATGGCTCCGAGCGGGAAGATGATCCGTCCGGCCCAGTTGGCACGGGCAGGCACGCGGAAGACGACCAGCGGCGCGACGAGAACAAACGCGAGCGCGGGGAGAATGTGTGCAAGAGTGAGCGCGGCATGGGATGCGAAGAAAGCATCGAGAGCGGCGAGTGGGGGCGGGGCTGACGGAGGCGGGAAGGCGAGCGCGAATATGCGCCGGATGACGACTGCGACGGCGATCACGGTGCATGCCCAGAATCCTATGCGCAGCCAGAGCGGGGCTCGCTGCTCAACCGATGATGAGACGACCTTTGGTATCGGGACCATACTTCCTAATACGAAAAAACCTGTCTCCCAGTGCCGGGTTTCTCTTGCGCCGGCGAATTATGCAGGTTGGTCGCCGGAACCGAGTCGACGATGGAAGAAGTCGAAGGCTAGTCGGTAGAGCTGGAGGGCCAGTTCGGGATCGTAGCGAGCACCCTCGTCGCGCATAAAGGCGTGCGCGCCGTTCACCTCGTGCCAGCTGAACTTGACGCCGACCTCGTTCAGACGGGCCTGCACGATGAGGCGACCTTCGAGAGGAGTGTGCGGGTCCTGACGGCCCCAGATCATCAATAGCTCGCCCTGAATGTCTTTGGCGCGGGCGAGTGAATCGTCCTGCATGCCTTTGCCCAGGCTGCCCTTGTGAATGTCGGTCGCGTAGAAGCAGGCTGCTCCGCGCACGTCAGAATTCATCGCAGCGCGGAAGGCAAGGTGTCCGCCGATGCAGATGCCCATCGCGCCGAGCTGGCCGGTGCAGTCGGGGCGCGACTTGAGATGGTCGAGGACGGCGCGGGCGTCGGCGTCATAACTGGCGAGTTCCTTGGTGGTCTTCCATTGATTGCCACGGTCTGAGCCGGCCTGATCGTAGGCGAGCACGGTTCCGGCGGGCTCGAACTCGTGATAGATCTCAGGAGCGGCAACGATGTATCCGTGCCCCGCGACGATCGCGGCCATGCGGCGAACGGGTTCGGTGAGCTGAAAGATTTCGCTGTAGAGGACGATGCCGGGATATTTGCCGGGAGCCACGGGCCGGAAGATGTGACTGCGCATAGGGCCGTAAGGCGTGGGGAGCTCTACCTGTTGGTTGTCGAGGATGATCATAGGCTTGGATTTTAGTCCGTCACGTTTGCAGGATGCCGGCATTGAATTTGGGGACGTCGGGATTGAGGGCGGCGGCTTCGAGTGCGGTGAGTATGGCTTCGCGGGTTTTGGCGGGGTCGATGATGGCGTCGACCCAGAGGCGCGCAGCGGCGTAGCGGCAGTCGGTCTGCTGATCGTATGTGGCCTTGATCGAGGCGAGCAGTTCCTGCTTCTCTTCGTCACTGAGTTTTTTGCCGCCACGCTCCAGCTGCTTGATCTTTATTTCGACCAGGGTCATAGCTGCCGAGGCACCGCTCATGACGGCATAGCGGGCGGTGGGCCATGCGAAGATGAAACGCGGGTCATAGGCCTTGCCGCACATGGCGTAGTTCCCTGCTCCGTAGGAGCCGCCCACGATGACGGTGATTTTGGGCACGGTGGAGTTTGAGACCGCGGTCACCATTTTTGCGCCCGCGCGAATGATGCCACTCCACTCGGCGTCGCGTCCCACCATGAAGCCGTTGACGTCGTGCAGGAAGATGAGCGGGACGAGGTTCTGGTTACAGTCCATGATGAAGCGCGCGGCCTTTTCGGCGCTCTCGGCGTAGATGACGCCGCCGAACTCAGTGCGCTTCTCTCCGGTGTGGCTGATCTGCGGCTGGTGTTGCTTCTGGTTGGCGACGATGCCGACGGCGTGGCCTCCGATGCGGGCGTATCCACAGAGCAGGGTGCGTCCGTAGTCGTGCTTGTACTCGTCGAACTCACTGCGGTCGATGATGCGAGCCAGAAGCTCATGCATGTCGTAGGTGTTGGCGGCGGTTTTGGCCGGGTCGGGATCGAGGAGAGAGTAGATGTCTTCGGCCGCGTATTTTGGTGCGTCTTTGTCCGGATCGTAGGGAATACGGCTGAAAGGCGCGCCGGGGCGATGGCCAATCTTGGCGACCAGCGAGCGCAGGCGCGCGATGCAGAGGTGGTCGTTGGGCTCTTTGAAATCGACGGTGCCGGAGATCTCCGCGTGCATCGTGGCCCCACCGAGTTCTTCAGCGGAATACTTCTGCCCGATGGCGGCCTGGACGAGTGCGGGGCCAGCGAGGAAGAGTCCGCTGCCCTCTGTCATGAGGACGTGGTCGGTCATGACAGGCAGGTAAGCTCCGCCGGCGACGCACATGCCCATGATAGCGGTGATTTGCGGGATGCCCATGGCGGACATGACGGCGTTGTTGCGGAATATACGGCCAAAATCGTCCTGGTCGGGGAAGACGTCCTCTTGCAGCGGCAGGAAGACGCCGGCGGAGTCGACGAGGTATAGCGTGGGAATCCGGTTTTCGATGGCGATGTGCTGGGCACGGAGCACCTTCTTTGCAGTCATGGGGAAGAAGGCTCCGGCTTTGACGGTCGCGTCGTTGGCGATGATCATGCAGAGCTGTCCGGCGACGCAGCCGAGACCGGTGACGGTGCCGGCGGAGGGTGCTCCGCCCCACTCCTCGTACATTTCGAAGGCGGCGAATAGGGCGAGTTCGAAGAGCTCTGTTTGGGGATCGATGAGCAGCGCGATGCGCTCGCGGGCGGTCAGGCGCTTCTTGGCATGCTGGGACTCGATGGCGTTCGCGCCTCCCCCCTCGCCGATGGCCGCCTCCTGCTGGCGAATCTGGGCGAGCAGCGCGACCATGCCGGCGGCGTTATTGCGGGCGCGGGGAGACTTAGGGTCAAGCTTTGAGGGCAGTGTGATGTTCAACGAGGGTGAGCGGGAATCGGCCATAACGGACTGGCCAGCATAGCACGGGACTCGAAGAGTCGTTTACTGCGACGGCACCAGTTTTATGAACGATACAGCCGGCATAGGCAGATCGAAGTCGAGCGTGACTTCTCCCTGAGCGTTGGCGGTGACGGTGGATGGGGGAGTAAGCGTCTGAAGCGCGTCCTTCTGATGCAGTGAGGCCATCTGTGAGGCGTCCGGCCATTTGGAGCTGCCCATGGCCTGCCATGCTCCGTAAACGTTGGAGTGTTGGTTGTCGATGCGGTCGTGCTCGAGGCGGTTGGACGTTCCGGGCATGAGGCCGGAGACGGTTAGGGTGATGTGGCGGGCGAGCGGTGCACTACCTGCGGCCTTGCCGTGTTGGGGCGTGGCGTTGCTGAGAAGAATGCTGATGCTTCCGTCAGAGTTGCGCGCGGCGAGGGCCTTCACTAGGCCGCCGAAGCCGTCGCCATCGCCGGTAACCGTTAGGTGGTCCGTGCCCAGATGATGCAGAAGGTAGTAGGCCCAGTAGCGAGGCTTACGGAAACCATCGAGGCCGATGAGGCCGAAGCCTCCATGGAAGAGCACCTTGGGATCGCCGCTCTCTTCGAAATAATCGCTGGCGGTCCAGTAGCTGATGGATGTGACCTGATCGAGGCTGTCGTCGATGCCGGAGACAGTTGCGGCAGCGCTGTAGGCCATGTCGCTGACCTTGTCGCCGTATTGGGGGGAAATGCCCCACTCGGTGAAGTAGATCGGAATGTCGCCGAGTCCGTAGCGACCGAGGAGCGGCCGGTAGTCGGAGGCGGGCAAGTAGTACGTATGCATGTCGAGAAAGTCGAGCGGAACGCTGTGGCCTCCGGTGGCATAGTTCTCGGTGGTGACGTGGCGGAGGAATGGCTCCTGGAATGTGGTGAAAGCGGCGACAGGGCCGCCGATCTTCAGGTTTGGGTCGACGGACTTGAGACCTTCGGCGGCGTAATCGTAGAGGCGGAAATAGTTGTCGCGGGAGCCGCTCCAGAAGACGGGGTCATGCGATAGATCAGGCTCGTTCCAGACCTCGAAGGGCCAGCTTTCGACCTCCTCTTTGCCATAGCGCTCAATGAGGTGATTGGCCAACGCGGCGACCAGTGCCTGCCACTTTTCATAATCCTTGGGAGGTGAACTGCTGGCTTGATACTTGAAGATCTTCGGCGCGTTGGGGTTCGCAGCGAGTCCTCGAGGCATGAAGCTCAGCTCGACATAAGGCTTGAGGCCGTCGTGGCGCAGGATGTCGTAGAGCTTGTCGACCTGAGACCAGTTGTAATGCGGGCTCCCGGCGGCGTCTTCGGTGTAGACGCTAGGGTCGTCCATGAGAATGCCGTGCGCCCGAATGTATTGAATGCCGAGCTGGTCGTGGGCAAGCTTGTTGCCTGCACGCAGGCCGGCACCGGCGGCTTTGATGTGTTCATTCAGGTCACCCTTAAACATGTAGCTCAAGTGCTCGGAGCCGAGAGCCATTTCCCATTTATGTTCGAGGGTCCCGGTGGTGTGGGATGCGTCGATGCGAAGGGCGATGTTCGGTTCTTGGGACGAGACAGCAGAGGCGGTCGCGAATGCGGTTGCACCTTGCGGGCTCCAGGCACTCCCATCATTGGCGCGCACGCGGTAGTAGTAAGTGTGGCCGGGGCGAATATCCGAATCAACCCATGGGCCGTGCGGCACGCGGCCAAAAGGCTCTCCAGGAAAGAGCCTCTCAAGCGCATGTTCAACAGAAATCGGCGTTACTCCAAAGACGGAACTTGCCAGCGCAAACGGGCCGTCAGGGCTCTCGCCGCGCAGCACCTGATAGCAGACTGCGTTTGGGATGGGGGTCCAGTCAACTGAGATGATCCCCTGTCCGGCTGTGGTGTGAAGCTCAGTGACCGAGGCGAGGAGTCCGGACTTAGGAAGCGATGGTGGCGGAACATATCGCAACCAGAGAAAACCGGTTGCGCCAATCACGAAAGCTATTCCAACAAAGACCAGCAAAGCCCATGACCCGAGGCGCAACCATTTCCTCACGCGTACATTTCCCCTATCACACCGTACACGTTTACGCCGCTCCCGGAAAAACAGTTCCATGCTCGACGTATGCGAATCGGTGTCCAGATTCTCGGCATGTCCCAATTACGCAGGAGTGGCAGACATTCCGCGCAATCCGAGCGCCTCGGCATTGTGCTGCATGGCGAGTATGCAAAAGACGATGTGGTCGTCGAGTGAGACACCGAGTTCGGCTGCACCCACAACGATGTCATCACGGTTCACGCCGCGGGCAAAGGCCTTGTCCTTCATCTTTTTCTTCACACCGGCCACGTCCACATCAAAAATGGACTTTGTGGGTTTAACCAGAGAGCAGGCAGTGAGGAAACCCGCCAGCTCATCGCAGGCGAAGAGCGCTTTGGCAAGGTGAGTCTCTCGCGGGACGCCGGTGTAGCTCGCGTGGCCGAGGATAGCGGTGCGCATCTCTTCCGGCCATCCCTGCTCAGTGAGGAGGCTATGGCCGACGAAGGGATGCTCCTCGAGCGAGGGGTGTCGTTCATAGTCGAAGTCATGGAGCAATCCAGTAATGGAGTACACGTCGATGAAGACGTTGCGCTCATTGCCGTCCAGACGGCGTCGATCAGCCTCGCGTTCGCCGTAGGCGCGGACACAGGTTTCGACAGCGAGTGCGTGCTTGAGGAGGCTCGGAGATTGAGTCCATTCCGAGAGCAGTTCCCAGGCCCGCTGGCGTGTATACGTCTTATCGACAGTCATTCGTATCTCACTTTAAAAATTCCAATTTGGTTTTTATCGGGTTTCTTCCGGGTTTCTTTGGCTGACTCACAGTTTTCACTTGACAACTAAGATACCTCGGATGCACCCTGAATCACAGTTGGAGGGAATAGCGGCTATAATCCGTTGCTCTTGCCAACTGGAGTAGCTCGCTCTGGCACTCCGTAATAAATTATGGCAACTGTCTTAGCTACCGTCGAAGCACGCGAGGTGCTTCGTTGTGAACACTGCAGTCTGGTGCAATTTCGCACGGCGAATTCACTCTGTCGCCGCTGTCATAAGCCACTCGAAGTCGAAGAACCTGAACCGCAGCTGCCCCAGCTGGTGGTAGCGTCGGTAAGCAGCGCCGCCAACGGAGACGAGATCAACGTTGCTCGGGCGGTTCGCGATATTCGCCATGCCCGAGGCCTCAGCCAGCGTCAGCTCGCGGGCCGCATGCAGGTGCCGCGCACCTACATCTCGAAGATCGAGAATGCCAAGGCGATGCCAACGCTGTCTTCGCTCGAACGACTGGCTTCGGCGCTTGAAGTGGACATTTGCGCGCTATTACGCGACGCGCGAAGCCGCGCCCAGGCGGAGACCATGGCCATCATGTCCGATCCCTTTCTGGCTGAGATCGCGTCGCTGACGTCGCAACTGGACAGCTTTCAGCGATCGATGTTCCTCAACCATGTAAGGGAAATGGCCTCGGGGCGCAGGCGCACGGCGTAAGGCAGCTAAGAAAGAAATCGATAGCTAAAAACCGGTTAGCCGAGAGCCGGTCAGCGATGTCTGGCTGCGGATCGTTCTTCGTATTTTTTGGCGGATACAATCGACCCCTATGCCCATGCTTCGCTTCGAACCGGCCAGCAGCTCAGCGGCTGACATCTACAAACTCATGATCGGCATGGTAGTGCCGCGTCCCATCGCGTTTGTCTCCAGCCTGGATGAACACGGCGTACGCAATCTTGCTCCCTTCAGTTACTTCATGGCCTGTACTGCCAGCCCTCCTGTAGTGTGTTTTGTAAGCTCGTACCGATCGGGCGATACTCCCACGAAGGACACCCTGCGCAATATCGTCACGACAAAGGAGTTCGTCGTGAACATCGTGTCAGAAGAGTTCGCCGAACAAATGAACCTGACCGCCGCCGACGTTGCGCCGGAGGTAGATGAGTTCGAGCTCTCAGGGTTAACGCCAGTGGCAAGCGAACTGGTCAAGCCTCCTCGCGTAGGCGAGAGTCACGCGCAGATGGAGTGCCGATTGCGGCAGCTTTTGCAGATCGGCAATCACCCGGGAGGCGGAACGGTGATCTTCGGCGACGTGCTACGGTTTCACGTGGATCCCGCTGTAGTCGATGGCCACAAGATCAATCCTGAAAAATTGAAGGCCGTTGGCAGGATGGGCGGCCCGACCTATGTTCGCACGCGCGATCGCTTCGATATGACCCGCCCGAAATGACGGTATCGTCATCGGTCCGTCACGGGGTTTGAATTCAGCCGGAGGCTTGATGCGAATCGTCTCTTCGTGTCATTGCGGCTGCCACTCCTACCGTGCTACGGTCAAATTAGAGGAAGCCCGTTGTCCCTGACGTTCAGCCGTGTCCATGAACTGCCGCCCGATGAGCTGGCGATTTATCGCCGCCTGAATTCCGCGCGCCTGCCCGAGCACGTGGCAATCATTATGGACGGCAACGGCCGCTGGGCAGGCAAGCGCAGTCTGAAGCGCTTCCTGGGTCACCAGCAGGGTGCTGAATCGGTTCAGTACGTCGTCGAGACGGCTTCGCGCATCGGCCTGCCCTGGCTAACTCTTTATGCCTTTTCGCTCGAGAACAATCTAAAGCGGCCGCGTACGGAAGTGAGCTTTCTTATGCGGCTGCTCCGCACCTATCTGACCAACAATGTGCAGCGGATGAACGATAACAATGTCCGTATCCAGTACATTGGCCGCACCGAAAGACTCGAGGGCGAGGTCCGCGAGCGCATGGAGTGGGCCGCAGATGCCACCAAGCACAACACCGGCACGGTACTTACCCTCGCGCTCAACTACGGCGCGCGCTCGGAGTTGGTGGACGCCTTCCGCGCGCTGTCGAGCGAAGTGGAACGGAACGAGCTGCACGCGGAAGATATCACGGAGCAGGATATCCAGCGGCACTTGTACACGGCGCACATGCCTGACCCGGACCTGCTGATTCGCACCTCGGGCGAGATGCGTATCTCGAATTTCCTGCTATGGCAGATCGCGTACGCGGAGATCTTCGTCACTGACCGGCTCTGGCCCGATTTTCGCGGCATCCACATGCTCGAAGCGATTGAGGACTTTCAGAAGCGTGAACGCCGCTATGGCGGTTTGGGGGATGGATCGGAATCCGACGACGTGGCCTCGTTGCCGGTGAATAACCTGGTTTCCCGCTAGGACAATTCTCGTGGTGCATATCTGTGCGCCGACTAATCCTGCCTTTCCTGCAAGAAACAGTCTCGGCTCTGAACGAACAGCTCTGGATAAATGTCCACCTTTGCCAGAACCCGCTACCATATTGCAGTCCATCCGAGAATCAATCTTTAAGCCTTGAAAGTCTGGAGCAAGGAAAATGAGATCAGTAATTCGCGTCATTAGCTTGATAGCGTTGTCCATGGTAGCGAGTCGATCGATTGCGCAAGCCACTGCAGCGCAGACCCCACTTCAAGACAGTGCCTGGTCGGCGTTGAACAAGGGACTTACCAATAGCAATTCCGATCAACGCATGAAGGCGGTACGCGTATTGGGTAACATCCCACGCAACGCGAAGGCGGAAGACACCGCACTTACTGCCCTGAAGGATGTCAAACCCGAGGTGCGCGGGGCTGGGGCTCAGGCCCTGGGAGAGATGGGGGCCAAGAACGCGAAGCCACAGTTACATGCATTAATCAGTGACACGGAGCCATCGGTCATACTCGCGGCAGCGTATTCGCTCATCCAATTGGGCGACAACCGTGGATATAACGTATATTACGCGGTACTTACAGGGCAGCAGAAGACTGGTACAAGCCTGACAGATGAACAGAAGAAAATGTTGAAAGACCCCAAGAAGATGGCGGCCCTCGGTTTGCAAGCGGGAATCGGATTTGTGCCATTCGGCGGCTTGGCCGTAACCGGATACAAACTGCTCACCCGGGACGACACATCTCCGGTGCTGGCAGCTGCCGCGCTTATGCTCGCTAAAGACCCAGACCCCAAGAGCGGACAGGCGTTGGCGGAGGCGTCCGCCAATAAGGAAAAGTGGCTGGTTCGAGCGGCGGCGTTCGACGCGATTGCCAAACGCGGCGATCCATCCTTGCTTCCAGCTGCCACCGACGGTCTGCAGGACCCGCAAGCGGAAGTGCAGTATTCCGCTGCAGCGGCAACGCTTCACCTGGTGGATGTCGAGACGGAACGCGCAGCGAATCCGCAGCCAGCGACCCAAAAGCGCAAACCTTCGCCGAAGAAGTAGGGATAGGTAGGCTGGGCTGAGTCGGAGCGAAATGAGGAACATCTCACTCCGGCCCAGGTCCACGAAGTTTTGGTGCGTCGAGGATTACTGCCGTGCGACGCCACCTGGGACGATAACGACCTTTTGCGGGGCGTCGATCTTCGTATTCGGCATCACGAGCTTGATTTTGAGGGTCGCGATTTCAGGCTTCGATTTTGCCGAAGCAACAAAGCCCAGTTCGTATTGGTTTTGCAGGCGACGGCTCAAGTCGTCGAGGAAAGGCGCAAAAGAGACAGGATTGCCCGTTCCCTGCCAATAGGACTTCCCTCCGGTAGTTTGGGAGACCAGGCCGAGCAAGCTCTGGCCAGCGTTACTTTGATAGAGACCGCGGTCATATCTACCATCATCGTGCCAATAGATAGAGTCCACGATCAGGCCGGAGCGAATGGAATCGTTGATAGCCGCCTGCATGTAGGGATTTTCCGGATCGAAGCGAAGGTTGTAGGGGTCAACGCCGTCGGTGACCATGACCACCTCTCGCCTATTTTCGCGATTGGAGGATGGCCACCTCTTAGCGAGATCGGAGAGGCAAAAGTAGGGACTGGCGTTGCTGCCGGGCGATCCATTGGGCAGGTGTAACCCGCGGAGCGCCTCAGCCTTATCGGTAGTGAATGGCTGCGAAAAGACAGCACTTCCATTCTGCATATACGCGATACCAACCGCGGTGGTGGGCGGCAGCGATTGCACGAAGTGTTGGATGTCTTCCATCTGGCGGCCGAGGCTGGTGCGGGCCGATCCATCGATAAGGATGACCAGCTCGAGGCCGGCGCGGTCGCCCCGGAGGGGGACCAGGTCAGTAATATTGGCTGACTTGCCAGCGACTTGAACTTTTAGGTCCTGCTCTTGAAGAGGCGCGGGGGACTCGGCATTCTTGCCCACCACCGTGATAACGGTCTGAGCCGGAACTCCATCCGCACCCTGAGCGAAAGCAAGCAATCCAGCTGCCAGCAAGCCAAATACTGCGGCGGCAGCGAAAATTCGATTCGATCTCATTTTATTTTTCCCTCGGAGGTTCTTTGTAAATCGCCGGTGAGTTCGCTTGTCTGTCTGCGGAGGGTCTGCGGCGGTTGTGTGGCACCTGACCATCTATATACGTATAGATGTCAACACGGGCCTTTTCGATTTGTTGTTTTGACGGTTGATCCGGGAGCAAAGACGCCCTGCGGCAACGTGTATCCTTTCATAGAGATGAAACGTGTCGTTACGGCTGCTGTTCTTATTCCTCTGGTTTTGTTGCTCCTTTTTGAAGGTTCCCTTGGGCTGATCACATTGGTGACCGCCCTGGTGGCGGAGCTGGCGCTATGGGAATATCTGGCGCTGGCCGATGCGACCGGCGCCAAGACGCCCCGGATCGCCGCCATGATTGCAGTCGCGCTGCTGTTTGCGTGTGTCTTCCGGCGACCGGATTTTCTGGGGCCGCTACTGGGCGCATTGGCGCTGGGCCTTTTTGTCGTCTGCGCCTTTCGCTCGCCACTCAAGCGGGTGCTGCCGGACGCGGCATACTCGGTCTTCGGAATGCTTTACGTTGGCGTGCCACTCACCACTCTGCCCCTGCTCAGCGAGCAGGAAAACGGGCCCTCATTGTTGCTTTTTCTGCTCTTCGTGATCTGGGCCGGGGATATTGCCGCGCTCTACGTGGGCCGGGCATGGGGGCGCAGAAAGCTCGCACCCTTAATCAGTCCGGGAAAAACGTGGGAGGGGTCCATAGCATCGGTCGTGGGAAGCGTGTGTATTGGGCTGTTATTGGTGGTACTGGCCGGGACGCTGGCGCGGCATAACCTGTCTCCTCTGTTATCTTTCCCCGGATCGATGGCGCGCTGGCTGGTGCTGGCAGTGGTGCTGAATATTGCTGCGCAAGTGGGTGACTTGATTGAATCGGCGATTAAGCGTGGGGCGGGGGTGAAGGACTCCGGCTCGCTGTTGCCGGGGCATGGCGGGGTACTCGACCGCATCGATGCGCTGCTCGTGGCGGCTCCTGTGCTGTGGTACGCTCTACTTTTGCAGCAGTCCTTCTAGTTCGTGAGTGATCGACGTTGAAGCAGATCGCTATTCTCGGCTCGACCGGCTCCATCGGTCAGAGCACCCTTAGCATCCTCGAGAAATATCCCGACCGATTCGCCGTGGCCTCCCTGGCTGCCGGGAAGAACGTTGACGCTGCCTTCGAACAGTGCAGACGCTGGAGGCCGGCAGTGGTTTCGCTGTCTACAGACGAACTGGCGGCGGCACTTGAACTGCGGTTAAGACAGGCTGGCATTAGCGGCATTGAAGTGGTCCACGGAACCGCGGGAACGGTTCGCATAGCCACGCTGCCGGAAGCGGATTTTGTCGTTTCAGCAATCGTGGGCGTCGCGGGGCTGGAAGCGACGTATGCGGCAGTCGAAGCTGGCAAGCCGGTGGGGCTCGCGAACAAAGAAGCTATGGTGGCTGCGGGGGAGATTCTTGTAGCGGCCGCCCGCGCGAAGAATGTTCCGCTGCTGCCGATCGATTCCGAGCACAACGCCATACACCAGTGCATGCGCTCGGGGGAGAAGCGTGAGGTCCGGCGCATCTGGCTCACGGCTTCAGGCGGGCCTTTCCGCAATCTACCGCTGAGCGAATTTGAAAATATCACGGTCGAGCAGGCCCTGAAGCATCCGACGTGGGTAATGGGGCGGCGGATCACGATCGACTCGGCGACGATGTTGAACAAAGGCCTGGAGATTATCGAGGCCTGCCGGCTATTCGATATTCCTTCGTCAGCGGTGAAGGTGACAGTGCATCCGCAATCGACGGTGCATTCGCTGGTGGAATATATCGACGGCAGCATTCTGGCGCAGATCTCAGTGACGGATATGCGGCTGCCAATTCTATACGCAATGAGCTATCCGGAGCGGGTGGAATCGAATCTGACTTTCGATATGGCTTTGCTGGGGCGACTGGACTTTGCGCCGCCGGATTTTGAGCGCTTCCCTTGCCTGCGGTTGGCATATGAAGCGGCGGAGCGGGGCGGGGGACACTCGATTGCGCTGAATGCCGCGGATGAAGTCGCGGTAGAGGCATTCCTCGAACGAGCCATACCTTTTTCGGCCATCCCGCGTACAATTGAAGGAGTATTAGAGACAATCCCCGAGTCCCATCCAGCGACCGTTGGAGAAGTGCTTGCACTCGACCGGCAGGCGCGTGAAATCGCGGGACGTGTCGTGAAGTCGATCGCGTCTTCAGCGGGCAAATGCACGCCTTGAGCGCAGAATAAGGAAACTGATGTGGCGCCCTTGCGCGGCTCGGGCTCCGCTGTCAGCAGGTATTCACAGGATCTATGGCTTTTGCTCTTATCGCCCTCGTCTCCATGCTGGTTGTGCTGGGCATCATGGTACTCGTGCATGAGTTCGGCCACTTTGCAGTCGCCAAGCTGTTCGGCGTTCGTGTTGAGGTTTTTTCGATCGGCTTCGGTACCCGTCTTTTCGGCTTTCGGCGCGGTGACACCGATTACCGTATCAGCCTGCTGCCGCTTGGTGGATACGTGAAGATGGCCGGCGAGACTCCGGGTGATACGCGCACCGGCGATCCTGGAGAATTTGCATCGCACCCGCGCTGGCAGCGTATCCTCATCGGGCTTGCCGGACCGGTAGCCAACTTTATCCTGGCCTTTGTGCTCATGTCCGGGCTCTACATGATGCACAACGAAGTACCAAATTACATGTCCAGCCCCGCAGTGACCGACATTGTTCCGCCAGACTCGCCAGCCGGCCACGCCGGGATTCAGGCTGGAGACCGGATCGTGCGCTTCGATAAGGATACGAATCCGACGTGGGAGCAGGTGGGGATGCGGGCGGCCCTGGATGTTAACTCCTATGTTCCCTTGACTGTTGAACGAATAACGAATGGTCACCCTCAACAAGTGGATCTGGAACTTTATCTTGCTAATACGAATAAGGGCCAGGATTTCGAGATTGAATCGATCGGGCTGCTGCCCAGGATGCAGGAAGGACCGCTGGGTGTGCGCGATGTTATGCCGGGGAATCCGGCAGATCGTGCGGGACTGAAAGCCGGCGACCTGATTGTATTGATTAACGGCCAGGCAGTGCATTCGGTAGCCGCGGTGATGGCATTGCTGCAGGAGACGCAGGGTAAGCCGGTTAACCTTGTTGTCCAACGCGGCAACCAGACCCTGAACATGACAACAACACCGATCTGGGGCGACGATGGCACGGGTCGCATGGGCTATCGGCTCGGGTTTCATCCGGCACTGGCGCCATTCCACGTCGAGCAATTGCCGCTGAGCAAGGCGATCAGGAAATCGGTGAGTTTCAACCTGCAGAATTCGGGCTACATAGTGGACGTGCTCAAGCGGCTGGTCACGCACAAGTCAAACGTGCAGCAATTGAGCGGACCCATCGGCATTGCGCGCGAGACGGGCGAGGCGGTGACCATGCCGGGATGGCAACCCTTGATTGCCCTGATGGCTCTGATCAGCCTGAACCTCGGCATCTTCAACCTGCTGCCGATTCCGATTCTCGATGGCGGCATGATTCTGTTGCTGCTGATTGAGGGCATACTGCGGCGAGACCTGAATCAGGAATTCAAGGAGCGCGTTTATCAGGTAGCGTTCGTAGTGCTGATTCTGTTTGCAGCGTTCGTGATGTTCAACGATGTATCCAAGCTGAATATCCTGTCGAAGCTGAAACCGTAACGCCCAGTTTTGAATTGTTGGTTCCCAGTTTCCGGTGCAGGCGGTTGTCAGGGAACTGGGACTAACAACTGAGGCTCGCGACTCAATTCCCTGCTCACTGAATCCGGTCCCTGTTCCGATCTATATAACGATATGACTGCGCCTATCCGGACGACACTCCGCGTTCGCTATGCCGAGACCGACCAGATGGGCGTCGTGTATTACGCCAACTATTTTGTGTGGTGCGAGATTGGGCGCGTGGAATTCTTCCGCCAGCTCGGTCACGACTACCGGCAAATGGAGATCGAGGATGATTGCCATCTGCCGGTAGTCGAGGCAACGTGCCGGTACCGTGCCCCCGCACGATATGACGAAGAGGTAATCATTGAAACGCGCGTGACGGCGTTGCGGAGCTATGTCATCAAGTTCGGCTATCGGCTCTTGCGGCTGCAGGCGGAAGGTGAGCAGTTGTTGGCCGAGGCCGAGACTGTGCACGTGAGCGTGGACAAGAGTATGCGGAAGCGCCAGTTACCGGAAAAGTACATTCATGCGATCGAAGCTATCCGCGTAAAGAAATAAGTCCTCGCATGAGCGCGGATCGAGAAACCGGGGACTCAGACCCGGGAAAAGCTCTCAGGTTGTAAACTTCTGAAAACAGATGCTCGAGTTCTTGCTCTTTCGCGGCGTTGCGATCATGGTGCTCATCCTGGCCAACGGCTTTTTTGTGGCCGCCGAGCTGTCGCTGGTAAGCGTGCGCGAGACACGCATCGAGCAGTTAATTGCACAGCGCAGGCCGGGCGCGCGCCTGGTGCAGCGACTGCAGAAGCATCTGGATGATTTTCTGCCCGCGGTTCAACTTGGTGTCACTCTTTGCAGTCTGGCTCTCGGCTGGATAGGCGAGCCGGTGGTGGCGGCCGCGTTTGAGAGCTGGCTTCGGTGGATGCCGCACGCTCATATCTATGCACATTTGATTGCGGTGTCGGTGGCCTTCGCATTCATCACTTATTTCCATGTATTGCTGGGCGAGTTGGTGCCGAAGGCCCTGGCCCTCCGCAAGGCCGAACAGGTAGCAGTAGCAGTGGCCGGACCGATGGAGGTCTTCATCCAGATCACGCGGCCGGCTGTCCATCTGATGAATCGCTCGGCACGTGCCGTGCTGCATCTCTTTCGGATACCAATGGTACATGAGGGTTCGGTTCACTCGCCGGAGGAACTGAAGTTGATTGCGACCGCGGCGCGTCGTTCGGGAATGCTGCCCGAGTATCAGGAAGCCTTGATTCACAGAGCGGTGGAGGTCAATGAAATTCCAACGCGGGAGATCATGACGCCGCGGCAGCGCATATTTTCCCTGCCCTTCGATCTGCTGATTGAAGAAGCAAGTGCGCGGATTGTGGATGAGCTGCATTCGCGGGTGCCGGTCTATGATCCGGCGCGCGGGCCGGAGTATATTGTCGGCGTCGTTTATTCCAAAGACATCTCGCGATTGATGCACTTCCGGGCATCGGCGCAGACGCGCTTCGCCGAAGCTCCCTTTGTTGAGCTGCGCTTGAAGCAGGTAATGCGTGAGGTGCTGGTGGTTCCGGAAACGAAGCCGGTGCTTGATTTACTGCACGAGTTTCAGGCGCGGCGAAGACATCTGGCCATTGTGGTCGACGAGTTTGGTTCGACAGTGGGTCTGGTAACTGTGGAAGACGCGATCGAGCAACTGGTTGGCGAAGTGGAAGACGAGTTCGACGTCGCCGCAAAGACGGTACTGACGACGGCGAGCGGCGAATTGATGCTGGATGGCAGCGTGAATCTACGTGATCTCGAGACCCAAATGCGCTGGAGTTTGCCTCGCGATGGGGGCGCGGAGACGCTGGCGGGTTTCCTGCTCGCGCGGCTGGGCAAGATTCCGCGCGGCGGTGAGACCGTGGAGTATGAGGGACGACTTTTTACGATTGTCGAGATGATCGGGAACCGCATCAGCCGAGTTCGCATCGAGAAGGTAGACCAAGCGGCAAACGACCGGGCGTTGGAGAGCGCGAGTTGATGCCGCGTCTTCCCCGTACTCTAAAAGTTTTGTTGGTCAGGCTGGTCTACACCGTTCCTGTAGTGTGGGTGGTGGTGTCGATTGTTTTTCTGCTGATCCATCTTGTCCCGGGGGATCCGATCGAACAGATGCTGGGCGAGGGAGCACGGCCGTCAGACATCGCCGCGCTGCGCCATGCATATGGTCTGGACGCGCCGCTCGGGCAGCAATACATCCATTACTGGCGTGGAGTTCTGCACGGGGATCTAGGGCACTCCCTGCGGCTGAACGATTCAGTGACGCACCTGGTGCTGACGCGCTATCCCTACACGATCGAATTGACGATGGCAGCGCTGGTGCTGGCGCTACTGCTCGCAATCCCCGCCGGCATTGCGGCGGCGTTGCATCGCGGGCGCTGGCAGGATCAGGCGCTGGGCGTGATGAGCCTGCTAGGCCTGTCGTTCCCGGGTTTCGCGCTGGGACCAATCTTGATTCTGCTGGTTTCGATCAGGCTGGGATGGTTGCCGGTAAGCGGAGCAGGCGATATGACACATCTGATCTTGCCCGCGATTACAATGGGCGGAGCGTTGGCCGCGATTCTGACGCGCATGGTGCGCACGGCGATGCTTGAGGAGCTGGGTCAGGATTACATTCGTACGGCGCGTGCGAAGGGATTATCTGAACGAACGGTAGTCTATAAACATGCACTGCACAACGCGATGATCCCGGTGATTACGCTGGTGGGTTTACAGTTTGGGGCGCTACTAGCGGGGGCCATCGTGACCGAGACGATCTTCAGTTGGCCCGGGATCGGGCGGCTCACGGTGTCAGCGATTTCGAACCGTGACTATGCGTTGCTGCAGGGGTGCATTCTGGCGGTGGGGCTCACCTATGTGCTGGTCAACCTGGCCACGGATGTCCTTTATCTAGTGGTGAATCCGAGGATCAGAGGTTAACCATGAGGGATTAGGGATTAGCCATGAACCACTGATCAAACCTGATGGCTAATCCCTAATGGCTACTGGCTGCCTACCGGGAACTAATGCCAAATGTCATACGTATTCGTCAGTGCGGGTGAGGACTGTTCCGCCAAACTCGATGTTTTTGGAGGAAGTTGCTTGGCTACTCAGCGTAATCGTAAGAAGAGATGGTGGTGGCTCGGGGGTATCGCGCTGGTAGTCATTGCGGCGGTGGGTATCACCATTGCCGCACGCGGCAGTGGAACAAAGATTGAGCCGGGGAGGTTGGCCAAGGTCACACGCGGCGATATCGCCAGGAGTGTAGTGGCGACCGGAAAGATTCAGCCGATCACCAAAGTTGAGCTGAAATCGAAGGCCAGTGGCTTGGTCGAGAAGCTGTATGTCGATATCAATCAGAATGTGCACAAGGGCCAGGTGCTGGCACAGCTGGATCAACAGGAGATCCTGGCCCAAGTGGCCGCGCAGAAGGCGCAGTTAGCGGCAGCGGAAGCAAACGTAGTTACTTACAGGGAAAACATCGTGCAAGACAAGGTGAATGCCGAAGCCCCTGATCTACCGATGTACCAGCAGACCTACCAGCGGAATCTGGAGATGCTGAAGCAAGGAATTGTTTCGCAGCAGACGCTGGACAACGCGCAGCGCGACTATCTTGCGAACAAGAACAAGCAGGCGGGAGCGCAGGCGCAGATCGGCGTGGATGGGGCCAAGCTGCGGCAAGCCGAGGCGCAGGTGAAGCAGGCGCAGGCAAGCCTGGACCAACTGAACGAACAACTGAGTTACACCACTTTGATCGCTCCCATGGACGGCGTAGTGCTTTCGCGTGATGTGGAGGTTGGCGACGCGGTGAGCTCGATCCTGGTACTGGGCTCGACGGCAACACTCGTGATGACACTCGGCGATACAACGCAGGTGTATGTGAACGGCAAGGTCGACGAGGCGGATATTGGTAACGTATATCTCGGCCAGCCGGCGCGGATTCGCGTGGAATCATTTCCCAACAAAATCTTCAACGGCAAGGTGACAAAGATTGCTCCACTGGGCGTGGAGAAGGATAATGTGACGACCTTCGAAGTGCGCGTCTCGATCGACAATCCCAGCGGCGAGTTGAAGGCGAATATGACGGCCAACGCTGAGATCCTGATCAAAGAAGAAAAGAGCGTGCTCTCGGTGCCGGCGCAAGCGGTCATCTACGACGCGGACAAGAATGCATCCGTCTTCGTGCCCGATCCAAAGCAGAAGGAAGGCCAACGGAAGATTCCAGCGAAGGCGGGGATCTCGAACGGCAGCCGGATCGAGATTCTGGACGGATTGAAAGATGGCGACACGATTGTGTTGCAGCAATAAACAGCGGCAAAATCGGGAGGCAGTTATGAAGATGCAGTGGATAGCGGTAGCGGCGTTAGCGATTTCTCCGGCGTGGATGTTGGCAGCGGACGGCACGTTCGATAAGACTCTGCACGTGAGCGGAACACCGACGCTCAGCGTGAATACAGGCTCGGGCTACGTCCACGTGACGCCGGGCTCGGACAACGAGATACACATCATTGGGCACGTGCATGCGAACCGCTGGGGCGGCGGGGACTTTGGATCACCCGAAGATCGTGTGAAAGAGGTTGTAGCGAATCCCCCCATCGAGCAGAGTGGGAATGTCATCACCGTGGGCAAGCACACGAGCTACCACAATGTTTCGATCGACTACGAGATAACAACGCCCAGGGGGACGAATCTAGAGGCAAATTCTGGTTCGGGCGATCTGCGCATCTCCGATTTGGGCGGTTCGCTCAAGGCGGGCACCGGTTCGGGATCGATCGATGCCAACGGACTGAGCGGGCGCGTTACGCTCGAGACCGGCTCCGGCGATATTCGCGCGGAAATGCGCTCGGCTCCGGACGTGAAAGCACAGACGGGGAGCGGTAGCATCCGGCTGCGCGGAGTAACGGGCGGCCTCTTCGCGGAGACGGGTTCCGGCGATATCGAAATCGACGGCCAGCCCGGAGCAAACTGGAAGGTGGGGACGGGCTCGGGGTCTGTGACCTTGAATACGGGTAGCGCGGCAAAGTTCTCTCTTGATGCAACCACCGGCTCGGGAACGATTCACAGCGATCCTCCGATTTCCGTGCATGGAAGCCTGGAGCGCCATCACATTACAGGCGATGTCAACGGCGGCGGTGTGACGGTGAGAGTGGAAACGGGCTCGGGCGACATTCGGATTCATTGAGTCGCTCGTAATAGTAAAGATGAAAGGCTCCGCCTCCGCGGGGCCTTTTTTGCCTGTGCGCCGGAATTACCCAGGTACGAGTTCCGTTCGTTCGGTTGCAAAAGCCTCTTCATGGTGCAATTTCTGCGCGAGGTAACCGGCAGAAGGGACATCGAATTCAACTTCAGTCTGCTTCTGCGACGGCCGGAAAAAGTGGTAGACGCGCGTTAGCCATTGGCGTTCAGGCCACGGCTCGCGCAGCAACTGCCGAAGAAGTTCAGGTTCTTCCCAAGGAACATCGTGATAGCCGTGACGAAGATATGGGCTCCGCGGATTCCAGGAAAATGCCTGGGGGAAAAACGCAATCGTATTGCCCGCGATGGGATCCTCCTTCTGCGGAGGATCTACCCCTTTCACTTTAGCAATGAATGAGCCAGCCAAATCGCCCTGATCAGGCAGGCGAAGATGCCCGAGTTGCGTACAGCGGGGATTCAACTCGATCAGGTACGCAGCACCGGTCGCCTCTTCGAGAACGAAATCGAGGCCGTGAAACCCATTCAGCATAAGTCGACGCGCCAGCTTGCGGGAAGCGCGCTCGATCTCCGGGTTATGGATGAGCCGGACGACGTTCGCAGCTCCTGTAATTCCCTGTGCCGAGACCACTTCGACGGTGACACTCGATAGAACTTCTCCCTTCCAGCAGGCGAACATGGTGTTTGCCGGACGCCCCGGGATGAATTGCTGAATCGTCACCTGCGACGTTCCGCTGTTCCGCCACGACCACAGGGCAAAAGGATCGCGATTGATCAGGAATCGTTTCCAGGCCAGACCAGCTCCATAGGGCTTGGCAAGCCTGCGCAAGGCGGCGAGCGCTTCATCGGGGGAATGTGCGATTTCCACGCCCGTTCCGCCCCACGTTCCATCCGCCTTGAGAACTGTCGAGCCTGCCTGGCTCCATTTGTTGAGATCGTCCTCCGACGCCAGGGTCTCGGTCACAGGAATCTGGATGCCGAGTTCTGACGCGGCTTGCAGCAATTCGGCGCGGCTGCGAATCGTCGCATACATCTCAGACGGCCCGAGAGAATATTCGATGAGCGGCCTCAGCTCGGGATATCGCGCGTGAAGAGCGTGCAATTGCCAGACCACGGCGTCATCGCAGGGCACGATGATGTCGGGATTCGTAGCCTTGATTGCCGACTTCAGAGCTCCGAAGGAGTCAACCGCACGATATGGGTACAGGTGTTCGACACCGGTAAGAAATCTTAGAGGGTGTCCAGGAGGGCAGACACACGAAACCCTGCATCCATGGTGGATGAGGGCCGTTGCCAGGCGGGCCGATAATGGCCACCACATAGTTGCACCGAGCAAGACCACGGGGCGATCATGGTTTTTTAGCCGCACCTACAATTCCTAACAATGTCTTGACGTTCGGTAAATGTAACTAAAGAAGTATCATGTCGCCACCGTTCAGGGGATACTAAATAGAGTGCACTCTGGAGCACTCTATAAACACGGTGCCTCTGAAGGTACCATTCAACAGATTGATTGATCTGGGAGCGCGCCTTGAGTCACCCCTCGACCGATATTGCAATCATAGGGGCCGGTCCGTATGGCCTCTCTATCGCCGCCCACCTGCGGAAGACTTCATTGAGCTTTCGTATTTTCGGAACACCCATGCACAGCTGGCGACAGCAGATGCCCGAAGGCATGCTGCTCAAGTCTGACGGCTTTGCATCGAGCCTCTATGATCCGGATTCAGACTTCACCCTTGCCCATTACTGCGCAGAGAAGAACCTGCCCTATTCCGATGTAGGCATTCCCGTTCCGCGCGAAACCTTCGTCGACTACGGGCTGGAGTTCCAGAAGCGCCTGGTGCCGACGCTGGAAGAGACAAACATCACCTCGGTCAAGTGCAACTCCACTGGATTTGAGCTGCAGACCGCCGACGGACAGACTGTCTACGCGCGGAAAGTGATTGTGGCTGCCGGCATCACTCATTTTGGATACCTACCTCCCTTTCTGGCAGATCTGCCGCGAGAGCAAGTAACTCACAGCTCAGCACATCGTGATCTGAGCAGATTTCGCGGACAGAAAGTCGCTGTAATCGGCGCCGGCGCTTCGGCAGTTGACATTGCCGCTCTTCTCCATGAGCAAGGAGCCGATGTGCATCTCGTGGCCCGGCGCAGTCAGATCTCGTTCCATAAGCCGTCAAAGGAACCTCGTCCACTTCTGGATCGAATCACCTCGCCTCGTTCGGGACTTGGCCTCGGATGGAAGTCCAGGCTGGCCAGCGATGCACCGCTGCTCTTCCATAAGCTGCCCGCGAAGCTCCGCTTCCGCGCTGTGAAGCGGCATCTCGGACCCGCTCCGGGATGGTTCGTACGCGAGAAGGTCGAGGGGCGCGTACCCATGCACCTTGGCACGGCAATCCAGGGAGCCTCGGTAGAGAACGGCAAGGTCCACCTAAAATTTACGGAAAGCGATGGCACACAGAGTGAGCTGGTTGTCGATCACGTGATCGGTGCCACCGGGTTCCGGGTCGCGATGTCACGGCTAAACTTCATTGACGAGGACCTTCGGAGGGAAATTCGCTCGATCGAAGACACGCCGGTCCTATCGACGAGCTTCGAATCTTCCGTGAAGGGTCTCTACATGGTGGGAGTTGCTTCAGCCAATTCATTCGGTCCGTTGACGCGCTTCGCCTACGGTGCGATGTTCACCGCGAAGCATCTTACCCACCACCTGGTCAAAGCACCGAAGCTAGCCTCTCACGAAGTATCGAACAACTTGCCAGCCGCTTCGGAGCAATCTGCTGTCGGATCGTAACTCTCGAGGAGACCGGAAAGTTAATCCTTGCATTCCGGTTTCCTCCATCTGTCAAATCAGACTTAACCTCGCCACGAGGTTGGGACTCACTAAGAGAATAAGAATTCTTTAGTGCGAAGCTCCTTGATCTTGTCACGCAGGCGCGCGGCCTTTTCAAATTCGAACTTCCTGGCGGCTTCGCGCATATCCGACTCGAGATTGACGATGTAGGCGTCGAGATCATCCTGCCCTTTGAAGTCGGGTATGGAGTCTGCTTCGTCGGTGAGATCGGCGTAGTCGGCTTTGAGTATCCGGGCGAGCGCCATGTCCGTTGGGCGAATGATGGACGTTGGCGTAATACCGTTTTCGTCGTTATAGGCACGCTGGACCTCACGGCGGCGACTGGTTTCGCCAATAGCCTGCTTCATGGAATCGGTGACGCGATCAGCATAGAGGATGGCGCGGCCGTTGATATGGCGAGCGGCGCGACCGATGGTTTGAATCAACGAACCGGCAGAGCGCAGGAATCCTTCCTTATCGGCATCGAGGATGGCAACAAGCGAAACCTCAGGCAGATCCAGCCCTTCGCGCAGGAGGTTGATGCCGATGAGGACGTCGTACTCGCCTTTGCGAAGATCGCGCAGCAAGCGAACGCGCTCGAGGGTTTCAATCTCCGAATGCATATAGCGACACCGCACCCCGACCTCGGAGTAGTAGCCCGCGAGGTCTTCGGACATGCGCTTGGTAAGTGTGGTCACCAGCACGCGCTCGTTCTTCGTGGCACGTTCGCGGATTTCGGCGAGGAGATCGTCAATCTGACCGCGGATAGGCCTGATTTCGACCTCGGGATCGACGAGTCCCGTGGGGCGAATGATCTGCTCGACCACGACTCCGGCAGACTTGGTAAGTTCATACGGGCCTGGCGTAGCAGAGACATAGATGGTCTGGTTTACGCGCGCTTCGAACTCCTCGAACTTGAGCGGACGATTGTCTGTGGCCGAGGGAAGGCGGAAGCCGTAGTCGACAAGGTTCTGTTTACGCGAGCGGTCGCCATGCCACATGCCGTGAATCTGCGGCACTGTAGCGTGCGATTCATCGATAAACAGCAGATAGTCGCGCGGAAAGTAGTCGAGCAGGGTGGGCGGGGGCTCGCCCGGCAGGCGGCCGGAGAAGTGGCGCGAGTAGTTCTCGATGCCGTGGCAGTAGCCCACGGACTTGATCATTTCAAGATCAAACCGAGTCCGTTGATGGATGCGCTGCGACTCGACGAGCCGGCCCTGCGACTCAAGTTCTTTCTCCCACCATCCGAGTTCCTCAAGGATAGATTCGATAGCGGTCTTCTTGCGCTCCGGCTGCACGACATAGTGGCTCTTGGGATAGATGGGCAGACGTGAGTATTTCTCGCGGACCGCTCCAAAGAGCGGATCGATCTGCGAGAGGGAATCGATCTCGTCACCGAAGAGTTCGATGCGGTAGGCATTCTCGTCATACGTGGGATAGACCTCGATCACATCGCCGCGCACCCGGAAAGTTCCACGCCGAAAATCACCATCATTTCGCTCATAAAGGATTTCTACGAGACGCTTGGTGATGTCTTCCCGCCGAATCTTCTGCCCCTTTTCGAGCAACAGAAGCATGCCGTAGTAAGCCTCCGGTGAGCCAAGACCATAGATGCAGGAGACGGATGAAACGATAATGGCGTCGCGGCGCTCGAAGAGCGAGCGCGTAGCGGAGAGGCGGAGCTTATCCAGCTCCTCGTTGATGGTGGCTTCCTTCTCGATGTACAGGTCGCCAGAGGGGATATAGGCTTCCGGCTGGTAGTAGTCGTAGTAGGAGACAAAGTATTCGACGGCATTGCCGGGAAAGAACTGCTTAAACTCGTGATAAAGCTGTGCGGCAAGGGTCTTGTTGTGTGCGAGGATGAGAGCGGGACGGTTGAGCTCCTCGATGATCTTGGCCACGGTGTAGGTCTTGCCGGAGCCGGTGACGCCGAGCAGCACCTGATGCTTTTCGCCGGCGCCGATGCCCTCGGTGAGCTCCTGGATCGCGCGCCCCTGATCGCCACGCGGCTTGTAGTCGCTTACTAGCTGAAAGTCCACATTGATGATGGTAATGGATTGTTGCGGACAGGTTTTGTCCTCTTCGCCGTTTGTAGCGGCGAAGACCACTGTCGCGCTATGCTGGCGCAATATGCATAAACCTCGATTGGGACTGCACTTCCACGTTGTGCTTTTTTTCGCGCTCGCAACATGGGGCGAAGGGTGGGCGATGGGCCAGCAATCAACCGGTGAGCAATTACGGCTCGAAACATCCACCCCAGAGGCAAGCTACAGCCCGGTTGCCGACCCGAAAGCTGTCGTCGTCTTCGAGCATACACGGTTCACCGTTCTTACTCCGGAACTCGTTCGCATGGAATGGGCCGCGGATGGAAAATTCGAGGATCATGCCTCGTTTGTCTTTCTGAATCGGAGACTGCCGATTCCGAAGTTCACGACTTTCTTTGAGCAGATGGGGCGGGCAAAGCAGCTGGTGCTCGATACTGGCACCCTTCGCCTAACCTATACCCTGAATCCGGATAGCGACGGCAAATTCACAGCGGATGATTTACACATTGCCATGACCGTCGACGGCAAACAGGTCGCATGGCATCCGGGCATGCCCGATACCGGCACCCTGCAGGGTACCACACGCACACTCGACGGTGCTCTCGGCAACCAAACGAAGGAGCCGATCGAGCCGGGGCTGGTCTCCCGCGATGGATGGACAGTCGTCGACGACTCGACGCGTCCGCTATTCGATTCCGATGACTTCACCTTTGCGCGCGGCGATAAGAGTACCTGGCCATGGGTCATGCCTCGGCCCCCGGGCGATCGGCAGGACTGGTACTTCTTCGGCTACGGGCATGAATACAAACAGGCTCTGCATGATTTCGTAACCGTCGCCGGACGGATTCCGCTGCCTCCGCGCTTTGCCTTCGGCGCCTGGTGGTCGCGGTACTGGGCTTACAGCGATCAGGAGCTGGACCAGCTGGTGCAGGGCTTCCGCGAAAATGATGTGCCGCTGGATGTGCTGGTGATCGACATGGACTGGCATAGGACCTTTGGCATGAACTTCAGTGTTAAAGATCAGTCGGGAGAAGCAAAAGGCTGGACCGGCTATACCTGGAACTCTCTGCTGTTTCCCGACCCAAAGTCCTTTCTCGATCACCTGCACCAGGAAGGATTGAAGGTGACCCTGAACCTGCATCCGGCTTCCGGCGTGCAGCCCTGGGAAGATCAATATCCCGCGATGGCCAGGGCCATGAGTATCGATCCGTCTACGCAAAAATATGTGCCGTTCGCGATTACAGATAAAAAGTTCGCGACAAACTACATGAATCTCCTGCACCACCCCCTTGAAAAACAGGGCATTGATTTCTGGTGGCTTGACTGGCAGCAGCAGTACAAGACACCGATTCCCGGCGTCACTCCCACCTGGTGGCTGAATTATGTTCACTTTACTGATCAGCAGCGCGAAGGCAAGCGACCGCTGTTATTTCATCGCTGGGGCGGATTGGGCAATCATCGCTACCAGATAGGATTCTCCGGAGACACGATCTCGGTGTGGGAGTCACTCGCCTTTCAGCCATGGTTCACGGCGACGGCTGCGAATGTCGGCTACGCATATTGGAGCCACGACATCGGCGGCCACATGCCGGGCGCGGTAGATGCGGAACTATATACCCGGTGGATACAATTCGGCATCTTCAGTCCGATCCTGCGCACGCACACGACGAAGAACCCTGACGCGGAGCGGCGCATCTGGGCGTATCCGGAACCATTTTCGGACGTGATGCGCGATGCTTTCCATGAGCGCTACCGAATGCAGCCGTATCTTTACACGGAAGCCCGGCGAACCTTCGACACCGGCGTCGCGTTCCTGCACCCGCTCTATTACGACTGGCCCGAGGAGGATGCCGCTTACACCAACAAAGACGAATATGTCTTCGGCGAGTCGATGGTAGTTGCTCCAATAACAAAGCCCATGGATCATGACTCTCTCCTGACGCAGCAGAATATCTGGATTCCGAAAGGCGAGTGGGTCGAACGCGCGACAGGCAAACATTTCACAGGACCCCGTGCGGTCGACCGAAGCTTCTCAATTGACCAGATTCCCGTGTATGTGAAGGCCGGCGCCATCGTGCCGATGCAGCCACAGATGCGCTTCACAGGCGAGAAGCCGGTAGATCCGCTCATTGTGACGGTCTATCCCCTCGCAGATGGACAGACTAGTTCCTACACCCTCTACGAGGACGCGAGCGATTCCGAGGCATACAAGCGCGGCGTATGCGCGTGGACCAGGATTCGGGCGAAACAGAGTGGAGATGGGCTGACAGTAGATGTGGACCCGGTTCTGGGCGCCTACCCGAACATGCTCGAGCAACGGGCCTACGAGATTCGTCTGCCCGGAGATTGGCCTCCTGATTCAGTAACTGTTAATGGCACACCAGTGGGGCTGGTAAAGAAAGCAGGTCAGCCGGGCTGGCAATTCGAGGGAAATACTCTGACCACAGTCATCACCGTACCTCTAGCTTCCGTCCACAATCGCACGCACATCATCATTCACAGGGCAGCGGGATCGCTGGCGTCACGCCAACAGCTGGATGGATTTGCAGGGTCAATCACACGGCTGCGCGGGGCGTACGACACGATCAATGCGATTCTGGCTTTCGCGACGCCGCCGGACTCACTCATTGATGCTCTGCAAACCGGCGACCGTCTGCATTACAAGCCTGAGACGGCAAAGATCGAGCTTGCTCGATTTTCCGGCGTTTACACTAAGACCGTCGTAGACGTGCAGGCGCTGGTAAATCAGACTGAGGATGAACTGGAGAAACGCGTCGCCAGCCAGAACACTCGCGAAACTAGCACAGTTCCGGAGCGGGCTCAGCGATACAAGCTTTATCTCAAGCGCGCAAGGGCGCAGCTTGAGAATGGAACGCCTAAGTAGAAAAAGGGCCCACAACAAATACTGCTGTGGGCCCTGAATTGCAGAAACTACTTCGCCGCGACCAGCTCTTCCTCGCCGATGCCAGGGCCTCCTGGCAATGCAAGGTCAAAACGATCAAGGTTCATCACCTTGTTCCAGGCCGTTATAAAGTCATGGACGAACTTCTCCTGAGCGTCTGAGCTTCCATAGACTTCGGCCACCGCCCGGAGCTGGGAATTCGAACCGAAGATGAGATCGACACGCGTGCCGGTCCACTTGAGTTGACCCGTCTTGAGGTCGCGCCCTTCAAACACGTCCGCGGCATCCGAAACCGGCTTCCACTCCGTGCCCATATCGAGCAGGTTGATGAAGAAGTCGTTAGTCAGCGCCTCCGGCCGCTTGGTGAAGACGCCATACTTCGACTGCCTGACGTTGGTATTCAGCACGCGCAGGCCGCCAACGAGCACTGTCATCTCAGGCGCAGTCAGCGTCAGCAATTGTGCCTTATCGACCAGCAACGCCTCGGCCGGTATGGTGTATTTGCCTTTGAGGTAGTTGCGGAAGCCGTCCGCGATCGGTTCGAGCACGGCGAAGGAGTCCACATCGGTTTGCTCCTGCGAGGCGTCCGTGCGTCCCGGGGAGAAGGAAACCGTCACACTGTAGCCGGCATGCTTTGCCGCCTGCTCGACGGCTGTGCACCCAGCCAGGACGATCAGGTCGGCGAGAGAGATCTTCTTGCCGCCGGATTGCTTGCTGTTGAATTCGCTCTGGATATCTTCGAGCGTCCTCAGCACGTTCGTCAGTTGACCCGGTTGGTTAACTGCCCAATCCTTCTGCGGCTCCAGACGGATGCGCGCGCCGTTCGCACCGCCGCGCTTGTCGGAGCCGCGGAAGGTGGACGCCGACGCCCATGCGGTCGAAACCAGTTGCGAGGTCGGCAGGCCCGAGGCCAGGATCTTGCCCTTGAGGGTGGCAATGTCCTGGTCATCAATCAGCTTGTGATCGACCGCGGGGATGGGATCTTGCCAGAGGAGCTCTTCAGCAGGTACTTCCGGGCCAAGATAGCGCGCGCGCGGACCCATGTCACGGTGCGTCAGCTTGAACCACGCACGGGCGAAGGCATCCGCAAACTGGTCCGGATTCTCATAGAAGCGCCTGGAGATCTTTTCATAGAGAGGGTCGACGCGTAGGGAGAGGTCCGTCGTCAGCATTGACGGCGTGCGGCGCTTCGACGGGTCATGCGGATCAGGCACGGTGCCATTCGCTGCGCCGCCTTTCGGCTTCCACTGATTCGCTCCGGCCGGGCTCTTGGTCAGCTCCCATTCGTACTCAAAGAGGTTTTTTAAAAACTCATTGCTCCATTTTGTCGGCGTGGAAGTCCAGATGACTTCCAGACCGCTGGTGATCGCGTCGCCGCCCTTGCCGGTGCCAAAGCTGTTCTTCCAGCCGAGGCCCTGCTCCTCTATGCCTGCGCCTTCCGGCTCAGGCCCCACATGGGAGGCGGGGCCAGCACCATGGGTCTTGCCGAAGGTGTGGCCACCCGCGATCAGCGCGACGGTCTCCTCGTCGTCCATCGCCATTCGGGCGAAGGTTTCGCGGATATCATGGGCCGCGGCCACCGGATCCGGGTTGCCATCCGGCCCTTCCGGGTTCACATAGATCAGGCCCATCTGCACTGCGGCGAGCGGATTCTCAAGTTTGCGCTCATTGGTGCCGTGGCCGGTACGATCTTTCTCGGCGCCATGCAAATCCTCGTCGGCCACGATCACGCCCTCGTCAGCGGGCTTTCCTTTACCGTAGCGTATGTCGCCGCCCAGCCATACGGTCTCGGTTCCCCAGTAGACGTCCTCGTCCGGTTCCCAGACGTCCTCACGCCCGCCGCCGAAACCGAAGGTCTTGAAGCCCATCGATTCTAGGGCAACGTTGCCGGTGAGGATGATCAGGTCGGCCCATGAAATTTTGTTGCCATACTTCTGCTTGATCGGCCATATCAGCCGGCGCGCTTTGTCCAGGCTGACGTTGTCCGGCCAGCTGTTGAGGGGCGCGAAGCGCTGCTGGCCGGAACCGGCGCCACCGCGGCCGTCCCCGGTGCGGTACGTGCCGGCACTGTGCCACGCCATGCGAATGAAAAGACCCCCATAGTGACCAAAGTCCGCTGGCCACCAGTCCTGCGAATCAGTCATCAGCTTCCGGAGATCCTCCTTCACGACCGCCAGGTCGAGGCTGTTGAACGCTTCTGCGTAGTTGAAATCCTTGCCCAAGGGGTCGGACAGGGGCGAGTGCTGGTGCAGAATCTTTAGATTCAGCTGGTTCGGCCACCAGTCACGGTTCGTCGTACCTCCGCCACCGGTAGCGTGGAACGGACACTTCGCTCCGTTGGACGTTACTTTGTCGTCTGCCATTTTCGCTCCTCACAGTTTTGTGTGACGTCCATCGCGTACGCCACGGGTTGCCTGGAAATCTCACAGCGCGGCTATCCGCGTTTGTCCCAACAGATCGAATGTAGCATCATGGAGAAGGATTGCTCCAATATATAGTTCCCATTCGGAGCATAGGCATTTCCTATGGAATTTCATCAGCTTCGTTATGTGTGTGCAATTGCCGACACAGGGAGCTTCAGCCGGGCGGCGGAGCGGTGCCATGTGGCGCAGCCCTCGCTCTCGCAACAAGTGCTCAAGCTCGAAGAGGATCTCGGCTCGCGGCTCTTTGACCGGCTGGGGCGCAGCGTTCGGCTGACCGAGGCCGGACGCGCCTTTCTGCCGCATGCACGATCCATCTTGCAGCAGATGGACGCTGCGCGCACGGGCGTGGAGGATAAGCGTACGGATGTTCGCGGTAGCGTGGCGGTCGGCGTGATTCCGACGATTGCACCTTACCTTATGCCCCAGTGCGTGGCGGCATTTTCAAAGAAACATGCGGAGGCCAAACTGCGGATTGTGGAGGAAACCACTCCGGTGCTGGTGGAGAGCCTGAGAAATCTCTCCATCGATCTTGCGATTCTCTCTCTGCCTCTGCGGCATAAGGAGTTTGAGATTTTTCCACTGCTGACGGAGCCGCTGTTTGCGGTGCTGCCGAAGGATCATCCTCGCGCGGGCGCCAAGAGCCTATCGCTGAAGGAGTTGCGGGGTGAGCCGTTTGTGATGTTGCGAGACGGCCATTGCTTTCGAGATGTGAGCGTGGCGGCGTGTACACGCGCGAAGGTGAATCCGCGAATCGCCTTTGAAAGTGGGCAATTTAGCAGTCTGCTGGGCATGGTTGCGGCAGGAGTGGGAGTTTCCCTTGTCCCGGAAATGGCGGTAGACAGGAGTGCTCGATGCGGCTATGTGCGTATCTCGGATGCGGGGGCTTCGCGGACAATCGTGGCAGCTGTTTTGCGCGGGCGCTCGTTCAACCGCGTACAGCAGGCATTCCTGAAGCATGTGCGCGCTGCACACGCTGGAGCTTAAAGTTGAAACGTATCAGCGATAACCCGCGATGCAATCGAGCTTTTAGTTCTGTGCGCCCGCCAGATTGAGCACCCTTGCCCATTCTGATGCCGCATCGACCAGACAGTCGGAAGGTATGTTCTCCAACGTATGAGAAGAGAGTCCGAATCTGCAACCGATCACCCATGCGCCGGCACGGCGCGCAGTGAGTATATCTACATCTGAATCGCCCACCATCAGCGTCTCATGCGGAGCGACACAGGCCTCCAGGATCAGCGTATTGATTCCCTCGGGATCAGGCTTTTTGGTGGCGAAGCTATTGCCGCCATAAATCTGGAAGAAATACGGACTGAGGCCGAGCGCATCGCAGATGGCCAACGAAGGAACGATGGGCTTGTTGGTGAGTACAGCCATGCTGCGGGGCGATCCGTCCGGCATCGATCGCATTGCATCGAGCGATTCGAAGACTCCGGGATAAACATAGGTATGGTCAAGCTTGTGCTCACGGTAGTAAGCGAGAAATCGATTAAGGCCGTCTTCGACAAGATGCTCATCATCGGGGTCGCCTAGGGCGCGGCGAACGAGCATACCGGCGCCATCTCCGATATAAGCCGCGATGATTTCCTCCGGCAGTGGCTGCCGCTTGAGCTGGATGAGCATGGCGTTGATGGAGTCGGCGAGGTCCTTGCGCGAGTCGATGAGCGTGCCGTCGAGATCGAAGACGATAAGACGGATGGATTCGGCAGGGATGGGATGCAAAATGTGAAGCATGAATTCAGTTTAGACGGAGAGTCACCGCGACAAAGAAATCAAAGCGCGCAGAGCAGTGCTACGGCTATGAAGATGATCTGGATCGCGCCGCGAGGAACGACGCCGAGTACGGGACGTCCTTTGATGGTGAGATGTTGGGTCGCCGCGCGCACGTTCGCGGGGAAGATCGCAATGAAAAAGACAACCAGCGAGAGAGCCGCCGCGCGATGTGTGCGTTCAAAAAGAAGACCGATCGCGCCCGCGATTTCAACCATCCCTGTGAGGGTAATGATCAACCCTGGGCTGGGAAGCTGGGGAGGAACCATGGCGATGAGGTCGACTCTTCGCTTGCCCCAATGCCCTGATGCAGTCAACAGCAGCATGCAGGCCAACGAGGCTCGCAGGGCATGCGTCCACGGATGAAACCACGCAAGGCCAACTTGGCCGGCGAGGAAGAACCCTACAAAAGCCGAGATGAGAACGAAGAGAGGAAGCAAGTGCCCTTCCTGAACCCAGGTGGTTCTCATGATATTAGATGCGTTGCAATTTCCATTTCCCTCGCCGGAAAAGAACCAGGCTCACCAAGGCGACAGAGCATTCAGCGCATACGAAGGAGATAAGAACACCCCTCCATTCCAGCGGCGTGTGCAGAGCCAGCCACCAGGCGAGCGGAATTTGCAGCACCCAGAAACCAAAAAGGTTGATGTACGTAGGTGTAACCGTGTCGCCGGCGCCGTTGAACGCCTGTAGCAAGACCATCACATAAGCGTAAGCGATATTGCCGCAGCTGAAAATGCGAAGACTGGTCGCACCTATGGACACGACAACTGGGTCATTCACAAAGAGCCGGACAGCCGGGGTAGCGAAAATGAAGAAGAAGAGCCCCACTGCTCCCAGAAAAATCACGTTGTAATGACTAACGCGCCAGACGGCTTGCTCGGCCCGCTCCGGGTGGCCTGCCCCGAGATTTTGCCCCACCAGGGTCGCAGCAGCGTTGCTCAATCCCCAAGCCGGAAGAAGAAAGAACATCACGATGCGAATGGCCACGGTGTATCCTGCTACCGAAGCGGCGCCGAAGAACGCCAGTATTTTCACCATCCCGATCCAGCTTGCATCCGCGACTGCAAACTGAAGGATTCCGGTAAGAGAAACACGCAGCAGCCGCCACAGCACCTGCAGATTCACACGCAGGTGGCGCCCAAGAACCTGAATGCGCTCTGTTCCCTTCAGTAGTCTGTAGAACTGATAAAGCACAGCGACGCTGCGCCCGGTGAATGTCGCCAGCGCCGCACCAGTCACGCCCAGTCGCGGAAACGGCCCCCGCCCAAAGATGAGAAACGGATCGAGGATCAGATTGAGAATGTTCGACAACCAGAGCAGCCTCATGGCAATCGCCGCATCGCCCGCTCCACGAAAGACCGCATTGTTGAGAAAAAGCATAACGATGGCGCCCGAGCCACCGAGCGCAATGATTGCGTAGCCGGAACCGGACGCAACAATGTGTGGCGATGCTCCTATCGCTCGAAGCAGGTTAGGGGCAAAGATGCCGGCTGGTATCCCAATGACGAGCGAGACGATCAGACCGAGTAGGATCGCCTGCACTGCCGAGATGGCAGCAGCGTCTGGATCCTTTTCGCCGATGCGGCGGGCCACCATGGCCGTAGTCGACAACGCAAGCCCTATGCCAACGGCCATCACCAGGGCAAGCATCGATTCGGTCAACCCGACCGTAGCCACGGCATCCGCTCCCAGCCGCCCGACCCAGAAGACATCCACGACCGCAAAGAGCGACTCCAGCACCAGCTCGAGCACCATAGGAATCGCCAGCATCAGGATGGCGCGGTTCAAACTTCCCGCGGTGTAATCCTGGTGCGAGCCGCGCAAGGCTTCCCGAACTGACGCCCAGAGAGCCGGACCTCGTGTGTGCGCGTCTTCTACCGAAGGATTCATATAGGCCGTTTCACACAATTTAGGGCAAGCAGACCCTAGTGTGCCGCGAGTCTACAGGATATTCTGTGGGCATGCTGAAAAGCTTGAATGTTGCCGCCCTGGCCATCGTGTGCGCAGTCTCGTCCTCGATCGCTCGCGCCTCTGATGATGCACACTTTCCCTCCAATGAAGACCTGCGCCATGTCCGCGCGATGTCGCAGCCTCGCCTCTCGCCCGATGGCCGCTGTGTATTGATCCAGGTGACGGACTCGACAGCCGATGGGGCAAAGAGTCACCTCTGGTTGGTGGATATCAAGCAGAACACAGTACGACAGCTGACCTGGTCGGCGCCTCAGGAAAAGCGCGGTGAATATGACGGCCGCTGGATGCCCGACGGGACCGCGATCCTTTTCTTGGCTCATCGCGGCGAACATACGCAGCTCTACCGGTTGCCCATGGAAGTAGGCGAAGCGCGCCTGTACGATCTGAAGATCGCGCCGCCGATCGACGCTTCGATTTCGCCGGACGCCATTCCACCACGAAAAGACGCCACACCGGTCAAGACCGAGCCCGTCGCGATCGATGTTTCGAACTACGAGATCTCTCCCGACGGAAAGTTTGTCGCCTTGTTGGCGCGCGATCCCGAAACCTCAGGTGAAAAGAAGCAGCATGATGACAAGGCCGATGCAGTCTGGGTCAATCATGAACAGCATGGATCACGCTTGTATCTTCTGAGTACGGGAGACGAGAAGCTGACGCCGGTAGCCGTACCTCCCGATGTGCACAGAATTGCGTGGAGTCGCCAGAGCGACCGGTTGATGGCAATTGCCGAAGGGATGAATAACGCAGGCGATCTGGGCCCGGCAAACAGCGCATGGATGGTCAGCGTCGCCGACCCGGCCCATCCGCATCAGATGAACGAGTTGCCTTCGACAATCCAGGGTGGCGCATGGTCCGACGACGCGAAACAATTTTATTTTCTCGCCCAGGCGGATCGCGATGCCCCGCCGGGATATCACGACCTGTTCGTGTTGACCTTTTCGGACAGCAAAGTGAAGAACCTGAGCACAAACTTCGACGGCTCGTTGTCTCGCGACCTGCCGTTGCTCGAGAGTGACAAAGGGTTAGTGGAAGCACAAATCGGCACACACCTGACGGTGCTGCGCATGAGTGGCGATAAGCTGGAGCCGATTCAATTCGACACCGCGACAGTGACACAATTGAACACCAACGCGAAGCAGAACGGATGGGTGTGGCTGGGCGCGAGCAGCACCCAGCCGCCGACCCTGTTTTACACCGAGAAGCTTGGTCACGAAGCCAAAGCTCTCAACACACCGGCCTTGATGCCGGGAAATTGGCCGAAGGTTCCATCTCAGCTCGTGCAATGGAAGAACGAAGGACAGACGATCGAAGGTCTGCTCTACCTGCCGCCGCAGGCTACCTCGCAGAAGGTTCCGCTGATCGTAGACGTGCATGGCGGCCCTACCGGCGCTTTTGAGGATGCCTATTATCCCCTGATCGAGTTTTTGGTGGGCCAGGGATGGGCGGTATTCCGCACGAATCCGCGTGGCAGCACTGGATATGGCGCGAGCTTTGCGGCGGCAAACAAAAACGATCTCGGAGGTGCCGACTATCGCGACATCATGGCGGGTGTCGACGCGGTGATCGCCAAATATCCCATCGATGCCACCAAGATGGGACTCATGGGCTATAGCTATGGCGGCGAAATGGCCGGCTTCGTCGAAGGCAAGACGGATCGCTTCAAGGCCATCGTCAGCGGAGCTCCGGTCATCGACCAGCACAGCGAGTACGGAACCGAAGAGGCCTCTTGGTACGACCGCTGGTTCTACGGCAGGCCTTGGGAGCATCAGCCCGATGCCTGGCGGCAGAGTCCGCTGGCGGAAGTAGCACATGCAAAGACGCCGTTCCTTCTGCTGCAGGGAGAAGCAGACAAAACCGACCCATTAGGCCAGAGCGAAGAGATGTATCGAGCGCTGCGCCAGATGGGCGTCCAGGTGGAGATGGTGACCTATCCCCGCGAGGACCATGGACCGCTGGCCGGGGGCATCTTCGGCAGCCCCAGCTCAGAGCCATGGCACGGCTACGACGGACGACAGCGGATCGTGAAGTTCTTCAAGACGGCATTTGGAGAGTAGTCAGCGGCTGGTGCCGAAACTGATTGGCCGATTTCCCTCCGCTTGGTAAAAAAGAATAGAGAGAGACAGGAAAGGCCCGGCACCTGGCAGCCGGGCCTTTTGCGGTTAAGGAATTGGGGGGTGAGCATAACCCTTTTAGAGTCTGCTACGATTCGATAACCATAATATTATGAATGATTTGCTGAAGCACCTAAAGAGCAGTACCGAAATTAGTGCAAATCTCTTAGATTAAACCATTTAGAATCAGAGCAAGCCAAATAAGTCCTGTGTTTTCACACCTTTGCCAACATTAGGATTTATAACTCCCACCGAATCATATCTTTGTCAAATCGAGGGGAGGGGGGCCACCGTTACACCAGCGCTTGACGAGCGAGAGCGCGGCGCAGCACGACTTCGAGCGCAGACTTGATCTCCGCGTACTCATTGTCGGATAACTTCCCTTCCAGGCGCTCCGTTTCGAGGGCAAATAGCTCGTCCTTGAGGGCCGACAAAAGCGCTCCAGAATTCCCGTTCGGATTGCCGGCCGGCCGGGGCGTGGGCACGAGCGGCGAAGGCATAGCGGGCGCGGCTGCTACCAGGGCACTTTCCGGCTTCGCACGCAGAAAGAATGCCGCAGCAATAACCAGGACGAGCGCGAGGCCGCTTAGAATCCACCACTTGTATTTCTGCAGCGGATCGGGCGTATCGATTGGATTGCCGAGTCCTCCGCCGGGACGCGTATCAGTCGCAGCAGAAGATGGCTGGGCAGCGCTCTGCGCATCTGCCGACGCCGGACCACCGGGGGTGCCCGCCCCTGCCTGCTCCGAATCACGCGGCATCACCCCGGTTCCGGACACCGTGAATTCCAGCGGCTGCGAAGGCTGAACATTTTTGGCGAGAAAGGTCTGCGCGCTCGCATCGACGTCGGCTGTCTGGAACGGCGCGCCACCCTCGAACTGCATGCTCTTGGGCATCATGATGGCCACGTTTTCTGTAGGCAGAGCGAGATGCGGCGTGAATTTGTAACTGCCGCTGTACGGAAGCGTGTAGCTCAGCTGGAAGCGGGTCTCACCCGGGCGCACCGGAAAAACGAAGGCATAGTGGCCTTTCTCCCCAAGCGGTATTGGAGACGAAGCAACCGGCATTCCCCCGGGGCCCATGGCCGCCGACCCTTCGATTTTAGCGTCGGGGGGAAGATAGATTTCATAAGCCTGCTTGCTGAATTGCGTGCGCGGAGGCTTCGATTCGTTCTTGACGAAGTAGTTTTGAATCACGTGCAGCCCCTGCGGACCGGTCTCCAGGCGCATCACATCAGCCTCCGTCGAAACCCCCTCGACTTTGGGCTCGACATCATATACAGCCACGTCGACCTTGGATGTACCGGGAGGAACCGGCTCAAAGTAGGCAGCTTTCTCGTGGTCGACACGCACCAGGTGCATGCCATTGTCGGGCACGTCGATGGTGAAATGGCCGTGGGCATCGGTTTTGGTGCGGGCCGCCTCCTGCATACCCTGCGCAAGAGCGATGAGTACGACATCGTCGCCTGCTGCCGGCTTATTGGTGGTCTTATTGGTGACGGTTCCAGTCAGCGACGCTGCGTGGGCAGCAAGTGAAGCCGTAAAAGCCAGCGCTGCAAGGACAGAGGCTCGGCGATGGCGCGAGCGTACAAATGATTTCATGATCTTCCTTAAATTATAGGGCGCGAAACTTTAGATCGGTGCTTGGCGAGGTTGGGCTTCGAGCACATCAATTTCGGCCAGCACCTCGGCGGTTTCATTTTCAAGGTCCGCCTGTTGCATGGCGTAGTCCTCATGCACATATTTTCCGGCACGATACTCGAAGTTGAGGTCGCGCAAGTTGTCGTAGAGGACATCCTTACGCTCGCGAAGGTATTCGAGACGCGTCTTCTGATGCTGCTCCTCAACGTGGCGCTCCGGATAGAAGACATAGAAAAGAATGCCCAGGAGAAGAAAGCTGCAGGCGATGATAATCATAGTTGCGTCTCCCTCCGGATTCTCTCGCGCATGGCGGGAAACTCAGTTGCACGGGGCACAGCAGGAATCGCGGCCGCACGCAAACGCCACTTGCGCACCAGAATCACCGTCGCTGCGATGCCGAGTATGAGTACGGCTGGCGGCACGATCCAGGCAACAATGTTGAATTTGGTCAGCATCGGCGCCGCGAGCACCGTTGGACCATATTTATCTTGAAACGCGGTTAGGATGGTGTCGTCGCTCGATCCCACCGCGAGACTGACGCGCAGTTCGCCGAGCATACGGTCTGAATCCGGGCATCCTAGATGGTTGCACTCGATGAGAATCTGATTGCAGCCGCAAACGCACATCATCTTGTGGCCGAGATCGTTATAACGGACAGCGGTGCTCGCCGACCCCATGGTGAGAACGGCAAGGACAACCACAGCCAGCGTTCGACCGAGGTACGAGAGCTTCGTCATCAGTCACCACCCCGAACGGAGACTGCTTCGGCTCCCGGTGCGATTGCGATCACTCGATTACGGCTGGCGGCAAGCGCGGCCGTCATGTTGGGCACCAACGCAACACCAGTGCCGAAGACAATGATGCCGACGCCGATCCAGATCCACGCGATCAGCGGATTGAGGAAGACCTTGATGATTGGTTGGCCCGTGTCGGGATTTTTGCCGGCGTAGATGACGTAGAGATCCCAGGCCAGCGTGGAGTGGTTGGCAACAATGGTCGAGGGTTGTTGGCTTGCCATGTAGAAGCGTTTTTCCGGTGCGAGCTGCGTAATCTTCTTATCACCGCGGTAGACATCGAGCAGAGCGTATTCGGTATCGTAGTTAGGATTTGAGTCCTGCGAGTAGCTCTGGCACTCAAGACGGTAAGGACCAATGTTGAGACTCTGTTTGAAGCCGAGTTCTTCTTCCCTGCTCTGGTTGAAGGCGGAGCCAGCGATTCCAATGAAGATAACCACGACGCCGAAGTGAACGATGTATCCACCGTAGCGGCGGGTGTTGCGCCGCGTGAGCTGGACCATCGAGGCGAAAAGATTCTGGCCGGTATGGCGCGAGATGACACCTGCGCCGCGCAGAAATTCCGCGCTAATAGCCGTGACTACGACAGCGGCGAGCGTGAAGGCCATAAAGGAGTAGAAGGAGCCTTGGTCGTTAGTAGTGAAAATCTCCCAGGGATGTACACCACACGCGATTACGACGATGGCCGCGACGAGGCCGGCAATGCAGGGCAGGACGAAGTTCTTGCGAATGCTCTTAAACGAAGAGCTGCGCCAAGCGAGCAGCGGGCCAATGCCGGTTAGAAAAAGTAAGAAGAGTCCTATAGGCACGGCGACTCGGTTGTAGAACGGCGCGCTCACCGTGACCTTGTTCCCCTGAACATATTCGGAGAGGACGGGAAAGAGGGTTCCCCACAGGACTGTGAAGCATGCTGCGAGCAGCACTAGATTGTTAAAGAGGAAACTGGATTCGCGGGAGACCAGCGATTCAAGCTTGTTTTCAGCCTTCAGGTGATCACGCTGCAGGATAAAAGTGAAGAGACAGATGGAGAGAACGATGATGAGGAAGGTCCAGAACCAGGCGCCAATCGATGACTGCGCGAAGGCGTGGACGGAGCTGACCAAGCCGGAGCGCGTCAACAGCGTACCGAAGATAGCCAGCAGGAATGTGGAGAAGATCAGCCACACGTTCCAGCTCTTCATCATGCCGCGCTTCTCCTGCATCATGACGGAGTGCAGGAAGGCGGTACCAGTGAGCCAGGGCATGAGGGAGGCGTTCTCGACCGGATCCCATCCCCAATAGCCGCCCCAGCCCAGCACGGAGTAGGCCCAATGTGCGCCGAGGAAGATGCCGCAGGTCAGAAAGAGCCACGTCACCATGGTCCACCTACGAGTGATGTGGATCCACTTCTCGCCTGGATAGCGCATCATGAGCGCACCCAATGCGAAGGCGAAGGGCACGGCGAATCCCACATATCCGAGATAGAGCATCGGCGGATGGATGACCATCTCGGGATATTGCAGAAGCGGGTTCAGACCGAAGCCGTCTTGCGGTACCGCTCCGCCGACCAGTGAGAACGGCATCGCTGCGAAGTTGAGCAGAAGCAGGAAGAAGATCTGCACGCCCGCAAGGATGGCCGACGCGTAGGCGGTAAGCTTCACATCAACTTTGTGACGCAGGCGCAAGACGAATCCATAGGCCGACAGCAGCCAGGCCCAGAGCAGGAGTGAGCCCTCCTGACCGGACCAGAGGGCGGCGAACTTATAGGGGCCGGGTAGTGCGCGGTTGGAGTGGTGCAGGATGTAGGCAACGGAGAAGTCGTTGTTGAAGGCTGCCCAGACAAGTGCGAAGGCCGCTGCGGTGGTGGCGATGAAGCTGCCGATGCCGGCACGGCGGGCGGTTTCCGCGAGGCGCTCTGGGGCTACGCCGCTACGGGCTCCGGTCGCCAGCTGGCGCAGAGCGATGGCGCCTGCCAGCAGGGAGTAGCCGCAGAGAGCAAGGGCGAGCAGAAGAGCGAAACTGCCGAATGTAGGCATGGATGAACATCCTATTGTCGCAGACCGCGACGTGGAGGCTCAAGCGGCGACGCAGATTCAGGCGGTGCGGCTCATTGGCTCGTCCATCGGCTCATCGAGCAGGGAGTCGACAAGGGCCATGAGTTGGGCGGGGGCGATGGGCTTCACCCGGAAGATGACGTCGAGTCCAGCATATTCGGCTTCGACGTCGGACAAGCCACTCAGAACGAGCACTGGAACGATGGGCAAGCGACGGCGAAGAAGATCGACAAATTGAGGGCCGTTTATGTCGGGCATCCAGTGGTCGGTGATGACCAGCCCAATTGAGTTGAGAAGTTGCTCGTCCTCAAGCATCTCGAGGGCTTGACGTGCGCCTTCGGCAACCGCAACCGCTCGCCCGGGGAGGGAAAGGATCGCTTGACGCGTCGCAGCCTGGATGGGGTTATCGTCAACTAGAAGAACTTCAGCATCCATTTAAGGTTTACTGCTACTACTTGTTCAGTCTTTTGCTGCTTGTAGGTAGACGCTGGTCTGATGAGAAATGGTTGCTCGCTGACCAATATATTTAGTTGGTTAACCATATAAATCCGGGAGCAAATCGTCAAGCTCTAGTTTTTCCGGACATGGAGGGTACCTCTCCTTCCCAGTCTTGGACAAGTGTATGATTTCGCTTCGGTTACGAGCCTTAGTGCTGACAAGTGTTATCTGATTCTAAACGAGTTACCCGTCTTTTTTGCACCACTTTGGAGCAATCCTTGAGATTCATGGCAAGTGATTCATTCTAAGCAAGTTACTTGGAGGTAATTGATTCTAAAGGCTTAAGCTTTCACACCATATTTATCCTCACATATCTATTTAAGAAGAGCCGGGCATAATCCCACGCCACATTCACTGTTCGTGAAGGGGCTTATTTCCAGTTGGTTAGAAGGAGTTTTGAGTTTTTATGGCTTGCGGGGTCATAGCGCTTGGGCATAGGCACCCAACCTCAGCTTCGCGAAGGTGGGACACCCGGCTGAGTGCTCAGAAACCCACCTTAGCTGCGCTAAGAGGCGCCACCCGGCGCGAAAGAATGGGGCACTCAAATAAACAGGCGGCCTCGATGAGGCCGCCTGGAAGGTTTTAGCAAAGCTTGCGGTTAGAAGGTGAACTTTGCGGTGAGCTGAATCAGGCGGGGCGAAGCATCGCCGCCGAGGAACGAGCCCAGAATGGAGGTGGGTGTATTCACGGTGTTGTCGATGAGCCCTGTGGTTCCACCATCTATGTTGCCGGAGGCCTGATTAAAGTTTGGATGGTTGAAGAGGTTAAAGAACTGCACTCCAGCCTTCACGTGGGCCGCTTCCCAGTGGGGAATCCCGAAGCTCTTCGAAACGGACATATCGGTGTTGGTGAAGCTCGAACCGTAAATCTGGTTGCGGCGCCCCTGACCAAGAGCCGTTGGGTCCTGGAACGAAGAGACGAAGGAGCAGGGAGTTGGTGTAGCGTTGAAGAGGCTGTGGGCCGCTCCACCGCAGTGGTTGCTCCTGATCGGGGCAATCTGCTGGGCAAACATCGTATTGTTGTTACCAGTACCAGTGCCGCCGCCATAGAATGGGATACTGGCACCGACCGAGTCCGCCGTTACTGAGAACGGAAAACCATCATTGTGGAAGACAGTGCCAGAGACTTCCCAGCCGTCGGTGAGAACCCTAGGACCTCCCCAATAGGGGACGGTGAACAAATAGCTTCCACTGACGTAGTGACGGGTGTCGTAATCGGAATTGCCATAGTTCTGGCCGAAGTTGTAAGGATTGTGCGGAAAGACGGCGTTAGATCCGAAGGGGTTGAAGCCACCATTGGAAATTTGATCCAACGCGTGGCTGAAGACGTAGTTGAACTGCAGAGTAAGGTAGCGAGAGCGGTTGACCACCGAGGTTACCAAACCGTTATAGTTGGAAGTGCCCGCGCTGTAGACCTGTGTGGCGCCACCAAAGTTCGGATTCGGAACGGATGATGGCAGACCGCCAAACCCAAAAGCATTCACAGAGTTATTGACGATCGGCTGGTGGTAGGTATGGTTGCCTACGTAACCAATCGACAGGGCTGCCGTATGCGTCAACTGACGTTCTACGGTCAGGCTCCACTCAAAATAGGTGGGGTAGGAGATGTGGTCGACCGCGGTCACAATGCCGGGCGGGCTAAATCCCGGAACGGAAGAGAGGCTGTTGAGCGTGGCGCCATGAAGGAACCCTGAACTAAACGCCGCATTCGAAGCTGCTGCCACGGCGCCCGCGCTGCCGGCAGTGGTGGGAATCAGTGGATAGTTTGCAGTGCCCCCAAAGTTCTGGCTAAGGATCGTAAACGGCACATTGGTCGGGGCATTGTTCAGGAACGAATCGGCAATCTGGCCGGGGAAGGCATCGGTGAAGATTCCGAAGCCGCCGCGAACCGTGGTCTTCTGGTCAGGCAGGTAAGCAAAGCCAACACGCGGCGCGTAGCCGAGCTTCTGGAGGCTGCGGAAGGCCTGATGCTGGCCGTACTGGATGAGGTTTTGATACGGCGTGTCGGGAGACGTACTGGCGGCAGAAAAGCCGACAGGCAAGCGGGCGAAGCAGTTCGTGTTGCAAACCGGGTTCGAGTTGTGCTCGAAGCGCATGCCATAGGTAACGGTAAGGTTCGGCAGCATCTTCCACTGATCCTGAATGTACCAGCCCATGTTATAGAGGGCTACGGGCTGGGTGGGCCTTTCAGGAAACTGCTGGAACCACTCATCAACCTGTCCGGTTTGAAACGAACTATTAAGGGCAACTGCTTCGGGCGAGGCCGTGTATTCCGAAGGACTGTAGTCGGTGACATCGTTACGGCGCATGGTCCAGCCAAACTGAATGTTGTGATTGCCATGATTCCAATTCACGTCGTCTGTGAATTGATAGCCGGTGACGTTACGTCCCTGGGGCCAGATGATGTTCAGTCCGCCGGGCCATGCGGCAGTGCCGTTGTTACCCAGATCGCCATCCGCGAAAATCAGCGAGAACGGCACTATTGCAGTGGAGGCTGCCAGATTGGTGTTGGTGAAGATGGCGCGGTAGTAGATTGTGGCGAAGAGGAACTGGTTCGTGATATTGGGATTGAAGATGTGGGTGTAATTCAATTGCCCCTGATATTGCGGCTGAGGGCTATCGGCATTGAAGATGGGGTCGAGGACGTTGGTATACGTCGCCTGCAACCCTTTATCAACCTCGAAATGGCCAAAAAGATGGTTTCTCTCATTGAAGTCCTGATCGATGCGTCCACTCATTAACCATTCGTGAGTAAAATTGCCAGCCGAGCCATTGAAAAGGACCGTGCCATACGGATTGGCGGGGGTGGACGGAGTGGAAACTGTTGCATTAGCACGGCCGGGAGCATTGTTATACAGAGCGAAGATCTTTTGATATGCGGCAATCTCGTCGGTGAGTCCGGCATCCGTCAGATTCGCCAGAGTGGCGGCCTGATAGCTTGCGTCCGGCGCAAAGACACTGGAGCGTGTGGGGAGGACAACGCGCAGTCCTTCATAGTTAAAGAAGAAGAAGGTCTTGTCACGGAGAATCGGGCCGCCGATTGCCGTCGCCCACTGATTTACATTGCTGAACGGCTTGGGCGTGCCGGTCTGGTTATTAAAGAAGTTGTTAGCGTTCATCCGGCTACCGTTCCACCAGTAGGCCGCGTTGCCATGGAATTTGTTCGTTCCAGAGCGGGTGATTTCGTTGATCTGCGCGCCGCCCAGTCCACCAAAGGAAGCATTGTAGGGGTTGGAGATCACCGTAACATCGGAGACGTCATTGTTGCCGAGCAGCAAGTTGGTTGCGCCCGAATTGTTGACGTTCAAAAATGGGTCGTTCTCATAACCGCCGTTGACCGTGAAGGTGTTGGCGGTGGCAGGCAGGCCGAAAGACGAGAAATTGCCGTAGCCGCTTTGCGTGTTCATGACGGTGCCGGGAGCGGTCTGGGCGACAAACGTCAGGTCGTTGCCGGGATTCGGCAGACCCTGCACCTGCTGCTGGGTGAAGGTGGTGCTGAGGTCAGCAGCTTGCGTGTTCAGCAAAGGCGCAGAGGCCGTAACCTGAATGGTCTGCGAGGCTGAACCGACTGACAAGCTGATGTTCGCAGTAGTGACGACGCCGGCACTGACGGAAACGGTCGTAGTAGTCTGCTGAAAACCTTGGGCTGTGGCCGTCAGGGTGTAGTCTCCCGGCTCCAGAAGGGGAACGTGATACCCTCCGGTCCCATTTGATACCGCGGTTTGAACTCCGCCTGTCCCCTTGCTGGTGACGGTTACGGTAGCGTTTGGAATGGCAGCGCCAGTAGCATCGGTCACGGTTCCGGCGATGTTGCCAGAAATGAGCGACTGAGCCTTGAGGGTTCCTGGAAGCATGAGAACCGCCAGGAGCGCCAGACTTATGGCGAAGATAAATTTTGTAGCTGGGGCGAAGTGGTGCGGGCGAAGGTTTCTCATGGCCCGTTCCTATGCAATTCCATTACCTTTGCCATCCGGGCTTGTGCACAAAACCGTAAATCAATGTAAATAAATAAGTAACTTTAGAGTTATGGGGTTTTGTCAGGGCCTCCAAATGGAGGGCTTCAGCATCTTCGCTCCAGCAAACCGGAGTGTGAATACCAAAAAGTGTATAGATATGGGGACGGGTGGCACTCTTAATTAGGTCCGGAATAGGTTTTTCTGGGACGAATGTTCAATGGCGTCTTTTCCGGGACGAATGGATTGATGGCTAGACCAAATCCGAACCCTCCCCTTTTCGCCAATGCTTCCGTGAAACAATAACAATTAGCGCTGCAGGTAAGGACTGGAGGCAACGCGAGATGAATACCCTTAAGACGGCTTTTCTGCTAACCGCCCTGACCCTGCTTCTGGTGCTGGCCGGCGATTACTTTGGCGGCCGCAATGGGATGGTTCTGGCCTTTGTGTTTGCCGCGGCGATGAATTTCTTCAGCTACTTTTATTCAGACAAACTGGCGCTCAAGATGTACAGCGCGCAACCGGTGACGCGCGAGGAATTGCCGCGCGTATATCAGGTAGTAGAGCGGATGACACAGCGCATCGGGTTGCCGATGCCGAAGATTTACGTGATCCCTTCGGAGTCGCCCAATGCATTTGCGACGGGGAGGAATCCGCAGCATGCGTCGGTGGCAGTGACGAACGGCATTCTGAACCTGCTGAACGATGACGAGTTGGAAGGCGTGCTGGCGCATGAGCTGGGACATGTGAAGAATCGGGACATACTGACCAGCTCGATTGCCGCAACACTGGCGGGCGCGATCACTCTGCTGGCGCGCATGGGCTACTGGGCCATGCTGTTTGGTGGCGGCGGTGGGGGACGGGACCGCGAGCGTGGCGGGGGAGGCGTCGGCGCGCTGTTCATGCTGATCCTGGCTCCGATTGCGGCCGCACTGATTCAGCTGGCGGTGTCGCGATCGCGTGAATATGAAGCGGACGCGACGGGCGCGCATATCACCGGGAATCCTTATGCACTGGCGAGCGCTCTAGAGAAACTGGATGCCTATTCGAAGCGAGTGCCCCTCCCGGCTTCGTCAACGAACGCGCACCTGTTTATCGTGGCTCCGATGATCAGCGCGCGCGATTTGGCCGGCCTGTTTGCGACCCATCCGCCGATTCCGAAACGGATTGAGCGGCTGATTGGGCGGTCGAGTGTGTATGGAGTTCAGGACAGATAAATGAAGACTCTTTTGCGCGCGCTGATTCTGCTGCTGCTGGTGCTCTGGCTGGGTGGGGTGATGTTCTTTCCGGTGGTTGCGGCCTCCGCGTTCGGTACGATAACTGATACGCATTTGGCGGGGACCATCGTGCGGAAATCCCTGATAGCGCTGCACTATGAGGGCCTGTTTGCGGGCGCATTGCTCGTTGTTCTGCTGCTGATCGCGCAGGCGACGGGAGCATTGTGCCGCAAGGTAGCGGGGCCGGTGGTGGTCATCCTCATCATGCTGGGTCTGACGGCGTTTTCGCAGTTCTGGATTATTCCGAAGATGGAGGGCTACCGAATGGCCGCCGGAGGCGCAATCGATGCTGTCGATCGCGATGATCCAAATCGCGTGGCGTTCAATAAGCTGCACGGAGTCTCGACAAAAGTCGAGACGGGCGTGCTGCTCGGCGGAGTTGTGCTGGTGATTCTGCTGGCTGCGAATTACGGAGACTGCGCGGCCAGGAAAGAGCGCGGGACCTAGCCCATTCTTCTGCGGGTGCGATCGGCCGGCGCTGTTATGATCAACGATTGGCGTGAACGTCCTATTCGGACTGGCGGCGCCTGAGCTTCTTTCCATTTAGGACATGTATGAAGACCGGTATTATCGGCCTGCCGCAGGTGGGCAAGACTTCCCTGTTCAAGATTCTTACCAAGGCCAAGGTGGCCGATCGCGGCTATTCAAATCCGCGCGCGGCGCACCTGGGTGTGGCCAAGGTTCCGGACGAACGGCTGGACAAGCTGGCTGCTCTCTATAACCCCAAGAAGACCATCTACGCGACGGTCGAGTACGCCGATGTGGCGGCGATCGGGCAGGAGGCGCTCAAGGAAACGGCCTTCCTGACGGCACTGCGCAATGTGGACGCGCTGATCCATGTGCTGCGGGCCTTTGAGGACGATGCGATTCCACATGTGGGGCCGATCGATCCGATGCGCGATATCAAGAATGTCGAGTTTGATCTGATGGTTTCCGACCTGACGCAGATCGAGAAGAGGCTGGAGCGGCTGGAGAAGGATCTGAAGAAGATGCGAACTGCCGATCTGGAGAAGGAAGACGCGCTGCTGCGGCGTTCGCAGGCGGCGCTAGAGGCGGAGAAGCCTCTACGCGAATTGGAGATGTCGGCAGAGGAGAAGAAGCTGATCCGGGGATTTCAGTTTCTTTCGCAGAAACCGATCCTTTATGCCTTGAATCTTCCGGAAAGTATGACGCTGGGCGCGGATCTTGAGGCAGCCGCGGCGAAGTACAACTTGGAAGAGGTCGCGTGGCGACCGAATGCCGGCGTGACCGCCTTTTGCGGCAAGGTGGAAGCAGAGCTGGCCGAGATGGAAGATGAAGAAGCTGCGGAATTCCTCTCGTCCTACGGGCTCACAGAGAGCGGCCTGCGACGGCTGATACGCAAGAGCTATGAGTTGCTGGGGTTGGTCAGCTTCTTTACTGTCGGAGAAGACGAGTGCCGCGCCTGGACGATTCCTGTGAAATCGCGGGCGCAGGAGGCGGCAGGGGCAATCCACTCGGACCTGGAGAAGCATTTCATCCGGGCAGAGACCATCCACTGGGATACGCTGCTGGCAGCGGGCTCGGAAGCCGTCGCCAAGTCGCAGGGAACGTTGCGCCTGGAAGGCAAGGACTATCTCGTGCAGGACGGCGACGTGATGCATATCAGGCATAGTGGATAGCAGACTCGCTGCCTTAGCATGCTGCTCTCACTCACTCTCGGATTCATTGCCGCCATCGCTGACATTGTCGGCGGACTAGTGCTGGTGCGTCGCAATTGGGAGAAGCGCTATCTGCGCTACTTTGTGGCTCTGGGCGCAGGCTTCATGCTTTCCGTCGCGTTTCTCGAGATGGTGCCGGAGAGCCTGCACTTTTCTGCGCGCTGGTCGCCGGTTCTGGTACTCGCGGGCTATTGCATCATCCATTTGCTGGAGCACACCATCACACCGCACTTTCACTTCGGCGAAGAGACCCACCATCACGAATTTGTCTCGTCGCATACGAGCTATTCGGTTCTCATCGGACTGGCCGCGCATGCGCTGTTCGATGGTGTGGCAATCGGCTCGGGGTTCGTGTTGTCGACCCGCCTGGGGTGGCTGATTTTTTTCGCCATCTTTCTGCACAAGGTGCCGGAGGGCTTCACGGTGGCCTCCGTGATGCTGGCCTCGGGACGCAGCCGCCGAACGGCGCTCATCTCGGCAACGGTGCTGGCGGCGGCCACGATTCTGGGAGTGCTGGTGATTAATCTGCTGCCCGGATGGGTGCGCTTCGGGCTGCCCCTCTCGGCAGGCGTTGCGATTTATGTGGCGGCGACGGACCTGGTGCCGGAAGTGAATCGCGAGCCGGGAATTCGCATGGCACTGGTGTTTTTTGCGGGGGTGCTGATGTTCTTTCTGCTGCGGCTACTCGTGCCGACGCTGTAGAATAGTTTGACTATTTTACCTAATACGAACTAGCCGATGTACCGGCGCGGCCCAAGCTGAATCGTTATCTAAGCTTGAAAACGCGTCAGCAGTTTCTCTTGGAGCTTAGAGAAATTGCGCTATTTGTGCCGATCATCCAGCGAATTCGTGTCTGCCGTAATCCCAGAGACGACAAATTTCTGGAACTGGCAGTAAATGGACAGGCTCACTTGATTCTGACTGTCGACCGCGATTTGCTCTCGCTCCATCCATTCCGCGAAATCGCGATTCTGTCACCAGCAGATTATCTCGCGACCGCTTGAACCCTAATGCCGCTAATCGCAACGTGCCCTGTGTGGATGAATTATCGCTGGGTTGGGTTCCAGACCGAGCGGGTTGAGCAGGAGCACGTGAAGAACCTCTCAAAAAAGCAGCAAGAGCACACAGGGAATTCGCATCATTCTGCCATTGCGCTGCTTATCCCTTTTCCTGCTTTTCCCTCCATACCTTGTAAAGACCCCAAGCACCTAGTGTGCTCGCGTCCTTAATTGTCCCGTCGAGGAGCATCTGTTCGAACTCGGCGATGGAAACGGCGTGAAGCGTGAGGTCATGCTCTTCCGGATCGGGATCGGTTTCGGCGTGAGTGAATCCGGTAGCAAGGAAGACGTGCTGCTTCTGCTTTGTGAAGCCGTAAGCAATCCACATCGTGCCGAGATAAGTCATGGACGAAGCAACGAAGCCGGTCTCCTCAAGCAATTCGCCACGCGCCAGTTCTTCTGGATCAACGTCGGGAGTTTCCCATCCGCCCTGGGGCAATTCGAGAGCGCGCTGCTGAATGGTGTAGCGGAACTGCTCGATGAGGTAGATCGTGTCGCCTTCAATGGGAATGATTGCGGCACAATCGTCCTTGTCCACAACACTGTAGATGCCCTTTGCGCCGTTATCGCGCTCGATCTGGTCCTCGCGGAGGCTGAGCCACGGATTGCGGTAAATCTCTCGGCTGCTTAGCGTGCGGATGGTCATAGTCGGGTAAGCCATTGTATGCTGGAGTCCTATTCAACCTGCTACAAGGAGAACGCCATTGGCTGCGCTGGTGATCGCAAGCTTTCTCACTATTTTCGTCGTATGCATTTTGTGGGCGACGCGTCCGGGGCGGGGACCCAAGTCTCATTAGGCCCCTTATTTAAGCGCGTTTGCACGGAAGCAGCTTCATGCCGTGCTTTTGCGTTGCTCGCGCCTAGCAAAATTCAGTTCACGGCTTCATTCCTGTCGAAGACCTGTCGGAGGCTACGGGCGGGGTGGAGGAATATTTTCGTATGCCGTTGTCGAAAAAGGCGTTGGGAAGTTGCTTACCGGCGCGCCAGCAACCTCGCTCCTGGCCACAGTGAATTGATACTATTTTTCATAGATTGCTGCAGATTATTGCAAGCGCCTCCAGTTCTGTGAATATTCTTAGCGCTGATCTCGCCTGCTAGTTCTCCCTATACGATTGTTAATAAAGGGTATACTGTTCGTGGACGCCGGGTGCCGATATTTCCGCGACTTGGCAGGCCAGTTGCACGCAACGATTGGGCATCCAGACCCTGGTTCCCCTGTAGATGGAGAAGTCCAACCAAACTCGTCTCGTCGTTGTTCTCCTCGCTCTGTTCACATTGGCGGCGGCGGTTTTTGCCTCTTTCAATTTCATTCAAGAGAGCAACTATCAGTCCCCGACGGACGGGGTGTGGTGGTTGGAGGCGCATGGCGGTCTGGAAGCGCAACGAGTCGTCCCGGGTGGTCCGGGAGAACGAGCCGGCCTGAAGGCGGGCGATCTACTGATTGCGGCGAACGGCGCGACCACGCCGCGGTGGGCGTCTCTGACCTACCAGATGATCCAGGCCAAGGTCTACAGCACCATTACATATACGATTATGCGCGATGGCGTGCGGCTTGAGGTTCCAGTCATTCTGGATGCAACCGACCGCAGCTTCAATCAGGGCTTCCGGCTGATCGCGCTGGTGTATCTCGGCATCGGACTCTACGTCCTGTTCCGACGCTGGACGGCTCCCCATTCGACACACTTTTTTATCTTCTGCCTGGTTTCGTTCGTACTGTACTCGTTCAAGTACACGGGCAAGCTGAACGGCCTTGATCAGATCATCTACTGGGGCAATATTGTTGCCGAAGCTCTGCAGCCGGCACTGTTTCTCCACTTCGCACTGGCTTTTGCGGAAGAGCACGGACGTCGCCGCCCGTGGCTGGTGGCGCTGGTTTATCTCCCGGCGGTTTTCATCGTGGGCCTTCGCGTCGTCGCGGTCGAATACTGGTCTGCGACGGAAGTATTGCTGCACCGGCTTGACCAGCTTTCGACAGGCTACATGGCCCTGTACTACGTACTCGCCACCATCGTGCTGTTCGTAAGCTATCAGCGGACAACCGCACCGCTGCGACGCCAGCAGTTGAAGTGGCTCACGCGCGGCACCATCGTCGCCATCACGCCCTTTACGCTGCTTTACGCAATTCCCTATCTGACAGATGTCGCCATGCCCGATGTGGTGACCAAGCTGGCCGGCATTGCGATGGTCTTTTTACCGCTCACCTTCGGCTGGGCCATCGTGCGCTACCGGCTGATGGATACGGACCTGATCTTCAAACGCGGCGTGACTTACACACTCGCGACCGCGACCTTGGTCGGCCTTTACTTCGCCGTCGTAGCCGTGGCCGCGGAACTCGTGCGCAAGCGATTGCCCAGCTTCGGTACCTGGGGGCTGATCGCGGCCATCATCATCACCGCGCAGCTCTTCGATCCCATCAAGCGCATGTTCCAGGAGCGGGTGGATCGCATTTTCGACCGCAAGCGCTACGATTACCGCCAGACGTTGATCGATTTCGGGCGCGGGCTCAATTCCCAAACAGATCTGAAGACGCTGCTGAATTCGATCGTCGATCGGCTGCCGCGCACGTTGCTGGTTACACGAATTGCGGTGTTCCTTTCCGATCAGCCGGGAGGTTTCACTCTCGCTGCCGGTCATGGCTTGCCTCCAAGCGCCTATGAAGCAGGCTCCGCGCTCGATCTGGGCTTCCTGGATTTCAATCAGCCCGGCGCCGGCACGCACATCTTCCTCGAGAATCCGCAGCAGGCGCTGCATTTGTCGGAATCGGAGCGGCACGCCACAGCTTTGCTTGATCTGAACTACTATTTGCCCTGCCGGGTGCAAGACCGCGCCATCGCTGTGATTGGCTTGGGACGGACGGCGGATGGTGACTTTCTCTCCAGCGAAGACATGGAGCTGCTGGAGTCCTTGGCCAGCTACATCGGCATCGCTCTCCAGAACGCGCGCCTCTACGCCAGCCTCGAAGAAAAAATTTCGGAATATGAGCGGCTGAAGGAGTTCAACGAGAACATCGTCGAGTCGATCAACGTCGGCATTCTCGCCGTCGATCTGGAAGACCGCATCGACAGCTGGAACTCACAGATGGAAGTGATGTATGCCCTGCCGCGCGCAGAGGCGCTGGACCAGCCGCTGTCCACCGTCTTTCCCGCGGCGCTGATGCACGAGTACCAGCGCGTGAAGGGTGAGCCCGGCGTTCACAATCTGTACAAGTTCCGCCTTGAGACGCGGGCCGGCGAGGTCCGCGTGGCGAACATCGCCATCGCTCCGCTGGTTTCGCGCGACTTCAAATCGGTCGGGCGGATTATCCTGGTCGACGACATTACTGAGCGGACCGAGCTCGAAGTGCAGCTCTCACAGGCAGAGAAGCTCTCTTCGATCGGCCTGCTTGCCGCCGGAGTTGCGCACGAGGTCAACACGCCGCTCGCGGTTATCTCGTCCTATACGCAGATGCTCACGAAGCAGGTGCGCGGCGATGAGCGGCTCTCGCCGCTGCTTGAAAAGATCACCCAGCAAACCTTCCGTGCGTCGGAGATCGTCAACGGACTGCTCAACTTCTCGCGCACCGGCACAACCGAGTTCCGCGAGACGGACCTGAACGCGATCATTCGCGACACTCTCACCCTGATCGAGCACCAATTCAAGACCTCGCAGGTGCGGTTGGACACATCGTTGATGCCGGATCTGCCGCCAATCCTTGGTAATGCGGGCAAACTGCAGCAGGTCTTTCTGAATCTCTTTCTCAACGCCAAAGATGCAATGGGCGGCGGCGGAACGCTGCGCATTGCGACGGAGATCAATGGCCACGTAAGTGTCGCTATTTCCGATACCGGCGCGGGCATTGCGCCGGAGCACCTGCAGCGCATCTACGACCCGTTCTTCACGACCAAGTCCGCGCCGAAGCAGGGAGAAAGGCGTGGAACCGGCCTGGGGCTCGCCGTAACCTACGGCATCATCCAGGAACACGCCGGAAAAATCCATGTGGAAAGCAACGTCGGCGCCGGAACCACCTTCTATCTAGAATTCCCCATGTTGAGGAAACCTGCGCATGTCTGAGGCGACACTAGCCATCTCCGCCGTTCCGCCATCTGCCCCCTTGGAAACCGGACAAAGGATCCTGATTATCGACGACGAAGCAGCCATTCGCGAATCGCTGGAAACACTGCTGTCGCTCGAGGGCTACGCTGTGGAAATGGCGGTAGATGGCGAAGAAGGACTGGATCGCATCGAGCAGAATTCCTACGACCTTGCGCTACTCGACCTCGCCTTGCCGGGCAAGAACGGTCTTGAAGTTTTGCAAATCCTTCGCGAATCCCAGCCCGCACTGCCGGTGATTATGATCACCGCCTATGGCAAGGTCGATAACGTTGTCGACGCCATTCGTACCGGCGCGCAGAATTTTGTCCAGAAGCCCTGGGACAATGAAAAGCTTTTGGCCGACATTCGCTCGGCTATTGGGCGCTACCACGCGGAAGAAGAAAACATTCAGCTCAAGCGCGCTCTCAAGCAGCGCTACAGCTTCTCAAACATCATCGGCAAGAGCGAACCAATGCTGCGCATCTTCGACCTGGTGGCGCAGGTCGCCCCCAGCCGCTCGACCGTGCTCATTCAAGGAGAAAGCGGCACCGGCAAGGAGCTCATCGCCAGGGCGCTCCACTCGAACTCCGGGCGCAAGGACAAACCCTTTGTACCGGTCAACACTGGCGCCATGCCGACCGATCTCCTCGAGTCCACACTCTTCGGCCATGTGAAGGGCGCGTTTACCTCCGCCATTTCCGGGAAAAAGGGCCTGTTCGAGGTGGCCAACGGCGGTACGCTCTTCCTCGATGAAATCGGCACGATGGGCATGGACACGCAGGCTAAGATTCTGCGTGTGCTGCAGGACAGGCGCTTCATGCAGCTCGGTGGTACTCAGGAGATTCAGGTAGATGTGCGGATCATCACCGCCACCAATGTCGATCTGCGGCAGGCCGTTCGTGAAGGCAAATTCCGCGAGGATCTGTTTTATCGGCTCAACGTCATTGCGATCGATCTTCCGCCATTGCGCAGCCGCCGCGAGGACATTCCCCTGCTCGCAACTCACTTCCTCAAACGCTATGCCGAGGAGAATGGCCTCTCCAACCGGACCCTTACCCCGGACGCGTTGCGAGCCCTGGTCGATTACGACTGGCCGGGCAACGTTCGCGAGCTTGAGAATGCCATAGAGCGCGGGGTCGTACTCTCTTCCGGCTCGGTGATCGGTTCCGAGCTGCTTCCCGGACACCTGACCGGCCGGAATTATTCAACTAGCCTGCTTGAGCACAATCCTGACGCGTCTCTCTTCGACATCCTCGAAGATATCGAGCGACGCATCATCGTCGACAAACTGGAGCACAGCAACTGGAACCAGACCGAAGCCGCCGAGCAGTTTCACATTCCGCTTTCCACCCTAAACCAGAAGATCAAGCGGTTGAATATCGAGATCAAGAAGCGAGTGAAGGAGTAATGCCGGCATCGATCTAAACGGCATCCGTGGTAGTCTCGGCTGGAGAGCAGAATCAATTATTGAATTGAACCAATGGCCATAACCACGCTCGACGCAGCCGCCAAAAAGGGAGTATTGGCAGTGCAGGAGTATTCGCTGCTCTCTGCGCGCGCTTTGGCGAATCTCTTCCGGCGTCCCTTCTACGGTGCGGACATCATCACGCAAGCGGACTTGATCGGTATCGGCTCACTGCCGATTGTCATCCTCACCGGCCTTTTCACAGGCGGGGTGCTGGCGCTACAGTCGGCTTCCACTCTGGCGCAATTCGGCGCCGCGGCCATCACCGGCCAGCTCGTCAGCCTGTCGATGATTAAGGAACTGGGACCGGTGTTGACCGGCCTCATGGTTTCCGGGCGCAACGCCTCGGGCATGGCCAGCGAACTGGGCTCAATGATGGTGACCGAGCAGATTGACGCCATGCGCGCACTCGGCACGGACCCTCTCAAGAAGTTGGTGATGCCGCGCATCGTCGCCACCATCGTCATGCTCTTCTTTCTCACCATCGTATCGGACGCCGTGGGCACCCTGGGGGGCGCGTTTGTGGCTGTCAGCATGCTGCGACAGGATGCCTCGCAATACTTCCACACCGCCTACCAGACATTGCGCTTCGCAGACGTGGTCCAGGGCCTGGCGAAGCCCCTTGTCTTCGGCTTCATTATCTCCACCATCGGCTGCTTCTATGGCATGAACACGCGAGGCGGCACACAGGGCGTGGGCCGGTCGACCACACAGGCGGTCGTCGTCTCCTCGGTGCTGATCATCGCCATGGATTTTGTGATCAGCAAATTCATGATCAGCATCTTTGGACGGTGACTTACCCGGACGGCAACTCAAGGAGAAGACGCTAGGCGCCATGGCCGATCTTGCTGTTGAAAGCGATATTCCGCCAAGCCAGGTGCATCCCGACGCGCCGGCGGTTCGCTTCGAAAATGTTTCCATTGGCTTCGAGGGCAAGGGTGTTCTCGAAGATATCTCCTTCGAGGTAAAGCGGGGTGAGACTCGCATCCTGCTTGGGCCGGCGGGTGTGGGCAAGAGCGTGCTGCTCAAGCTGGCAAATGGCTTGTTCAAGCCGGACTCAGGCCGCATCTTCGTCTTCGGCTATGAAGTGAGTGCAATGCCCGAGGAAGACCTGTTCAGGCTGCGCGAGTCGATCGGCACGGTATTTCAGGAGGGCGCGCTCTTCGATTCGCTCACCGTCCGCGACAATGTCGGCTATCGCTTGATTGAAGATCATTTGCCGGACATCGAGATCGACGAGCGCGTAACCGAGGCTCTGCGCTTCGTCGAACTTGAGCAGACACTGACGAAGTTTCCCTCGGAGCTTTCCGGAGGCATGCGACGCCGCGTTGCCATCGCACGCGCCATCATCACCAAGCCGGATCTGCTGCTCTACGATTCGCCCACCGGCGGCCTCGACCCCATTACTTCGACCACCATCATCGAACTGGTCATCAAACAGCGTGACGCATATAAAACCAGTTCCCTGCTGGTGACCCACCGTCTTCAGGATGCCTTCATGCTGGCCACTCATCGCTTCAACAAGGAAACAGGCGAGATGGAACCGCTGCCAGAGAAACAGACCGACCCCAGCACCAGCTTCCTAGTGCTCCACCTGGGCAAGCTCGTCTTTGACGGATCGACGCACGACCTGGTTCACTCCAATGACGAGTTCCTTCAGCAGTACCTCTCGTAGGGGTGTAGTTGAAATTCCGGTGGTGGGTCAGTTTGAACCCAGGACCGGGAACGAGGTAGTCGCAATTCATCTCACAGGAGCATACTGTTGATGCCAATCCGCTGGAAGGCATATGCTATCGGGCTACTGGCTCTAGTGGCCGTCGATCGAGGTGATTTATCTGCACAAAGCACGTCGGCACCCACCATGACGCTGGTCGTAGATGAGACACAAGCCTTTCGACGGATTGCTTTCGTGCATGAGCAGATTCACGTCGAACCAGGACCCCTTGCACTCGCGTATCCGCGCTGGATTCCGGGCGAACACGGACCAACGGGTCCTATAGAGAACTTCGCGGCTCTTCGGGTGCGTAGCGGAGAGGCAACGCTCCCCTGGACGCGCGACCCTGACGACATCAATACGATCAAAATCGACGTACCGCCCAACGCTCATATGATCACGGTCGACTGTGCTTTGCTGACCTGCCGGGTGCCCCATGGTACTTTGCGTGGGAGTCGCTTGGGATCATGATGCAAAAGGACGGGACGATCTTCGACATTTTGCCGGGGTCACCGACGTACGATGCCGGCTTGGGACCGAACATGACCATTGTGGCAGTCAATGGAAATGCGTTCTCTCCGGACCTGCTGGACGAATCCATTGCACACCCGCCAAGTGGCAAGATATCGTTGCTCGTTCGCAACTTTACCACAGTAGAAACTCACGAAATTCAATACGCTGGAGGCATGCGGTACCCTCACCTGGAGCGAATCCCAGGAACCCACGACTACTTGACCGAGATTCTGAC
>JBAVYX010000153.1:0-19894 GCA_049588475.1 Silvibacterium sp.
GACCCGACAAGATCTCAGCTGGAAACGGAGCCCCTCCTCCTGAAGAAATCCAACTGAAAGAAAATATAGCTTCTTATAAACAGCTCTTAAGAGTTGATTCAGATTTTTGGCCGGTTATCTCCGCCGATGCACTCATCGAGAGGTCTTCGATCCATTGAAAATAACCGTTTGGTTAAGGAAGGTGGCCGACCACTCGCCCCGAAGGATTTTTTTGCCTGCGCACCGAAGATCGCGGACCATTCTAACGGCTTCCGTCAACAAAATCCGCAATAGAAGTCGCTCTCTTCTGGGCGTCTTATTGACGCAATCTTCCGTGGTGTGGCTCGCCAAAATAGAGATCTGCTGTTGAATCATGGAAATGAGCCTGCATCCGGATGATTCGCCAAATCGCCCATTATATGGAGCGTGCTGAACTAAGGTCTGCTCAACCGCTTGTAGTACTCCGCGACTGAAGTCTGATATCCCTCGGGAACCAAGAACGGTTTGCCAGTGCGAGCCTCTGCTGAAGCGTTGTCGTACTGCAGCTGTAGTTCGATGCGGTCGAGGGAACTGAGCACCTCGCGATGCATCTGTTCTACAATTTCGGGGTTGCCGGGGAAGCGTTTGGGATCGAGTAATTGCATCTGTCTCGTCAGAGCCTGCACTTCTTTCGTAGCCTGCGGATCGTTTTGCACCATTTGACGGAGTTGGTTTAGCTCGCGCACGGTCTGTTGATAGAAGCGCTCACTATCTGCAGGATTACCTGAGGCATCGGTTGGAACATCCCGATGTGCCGCTTGGCCATAGCGATTGTCGCCGGTGTTGATATTGCCGAGGACAGTGCCGTCCGTTACAGCTCCCACACCATGGCGCAAGTCGCCACTGAGTGGGCCCGATCGATCTCGCGCTTTCTCGCCGTTCGAGCCATCGCGCTGCAAGCCGCCCTGTTGTCTTTGGTCTGGCTGTCCTTCAGCGCGCTGCTGCTGGCCGGTATAGTTTGACTGTCCCCTGGGATCTTGGCCGCGACGTTGACCATTCTGGCCCTGCGGTTGGCCGCCGTTCATCGCTTCAAGCTGGTTGCGCAGCCGCTCTATCTGATTCAGCATGGCTGTCTCATCTCCGGATTCCGCGCCGCCAATCTGTCCGGTTTCTTCCTGTCCCCGCCCGGGTTTCTCTTGTCCCATGGCTTGCTGCGCCTGTCGAAGCTGCTGACTCAACTTTTGAAGTCCCTGGGCGATCTCATTCTCGGTGCCATTTGAGTTTGGATCGATTCCGCTGCGCAGCCAGTCCGCCGTTCTCTGCACATGGTTATCGAGATCAGATTGGTCAATCTCAGTCAGCGCATCGCGCAGCTTCTGCGAGACACCTGGCTGCTTCCGTGCTATCTTACGCGCCGTGTCACGAAGGTTTTTCTGTAGCTTTGACAGATCATCGGAGAGTTGCTGCCGTTCGCCCGCGAGCTGATTTCGTTGGCTGAGCTGCTCCAGCATGCGATCTCGATCCATCTGGCTGGCTGCCGCGTCATCCGCCACATCGGCGTCATCCTGCTGGCCCGAGAGTCTGTTGATTCGGTCTGACTGTGCTCGTTCTTCCTGAGTCAACCGGTCGGCTTCGTGAGAGAGCGAATTCAGCTTGCCAGATGCCAGCTGCTGCTGTGTGCCACCTAAAAGATTTGCCGCCTCGCGCAGTTGGTCAGCGGCCTGACGGGCCGCATCTGCACTTTGCTGCGGACTGCCGCTCCGCTTCATTGCCTCACCCGCCTGGCGCAGACGGTTCAACGCCTGCTCGATGCGTTGGTCTGAGTTTTGTGCGCCAGACTGGCTGCCTGCTTGTTGTTGCCTCGACGTTTGAGATTCGCTTTGCGACGATGCACTCTGCTGCTGCGAACCAGATTGCCCTGAAGAAGACGCTCCATTTGAGCTTTGCTGTCCATTCGGCTGCTGGCCCTGATTGTTCTGCGCCAGTTGCTCCATCTGCCGTTGTAGTTGCTCAACTTCACGTCGCAGCATTTCCTGCTGCCAGCGCTCCTGAAAACTCTGCTGCGGATTGTGCTGCTGGTTCGCTAAATCCTGCTGCCGCCTAGCCAAAGCATCGAGCTTCGCAAGTGCATCCTCTACATCCTTCTGATGCTGCTCTGCCGGAGACGTGCTCTGCGCTGTTTCATACTGGTTCTTCTCAGTGTCCAGCTCGAGGTCGAAGAGGCTGGCCAGGTCACGTCCTGCACTGTTGACGCCACCGCCCCCGCCGCCGCCCTGCTGCCCGAAGGCCACTTCAATCTCGCGGAAAGTTGCCTCAGCATGAAGCAGCGCCTGCAGCGCCTTCTGCTCCAATGGAATAGCATCCCTCCATTGCATTGCCTTGAGCTTGTCAGCGGAAGGAGCCATAGCCGCGGCTGCCGTCTGCATATCCTTTTCAAAGCCGGTGAACTCTTCGTTCGCTTCGGAAAGATCGCGCGTTTCCATGCGTGCCGAGAGTGCCATAACCTGGTCATGCAGCTTCTGCTGCGCGTCCGAGAGGAACTGTCCTTGCGCCGCCGCATCCTTCGGAGTCGCCGACTTGTCGTTCTGCTGTTTCCAGGTTGCGGCGATCAGCTCTTTTTCGCGCTTGGAAATCTCTATCTGGTTATTCTGCCCGCCACCACCACCGCCGCCACCACCCATTTGCTGCGACTGTGAAAACTCGCGCTCGAAGGGATCAGCCTGGATGAAGGTGATATCCGTGCGTGACTCGGCATGCCCATCCTTGGCGATCGCATAAAGACTTACCAGATCGCCGGGTACCAGCTTGAAGTCTTCGAGGGAAAGCATGTAAGAGCCGTCGGCATTCTTTTCTCCGGGAGTTTTGAGCAGACTGACGTCACGATCCGGGCCTCCATTCACGGAGTAATGCAGGCGAACATCGTTAAGCCGAAATTGATCACTTGCCTTAACGCCGACCGTTACCTCTTCAATCGGACTGGCGCGGTAGTCGCCGCCTGGACGGCTGATGGCAACCGCCGGAGGCGTCGCCTTGTCCGTAGCAATAAAGTAATCCTCTGACAGCCTCACTGGCTGGCCTTCGTCCACGGCGGCAACATGATAAGCGCCATCCTTCTCCATATGGATCGTGCCCTGATACCTGTTACCGCCGCCATCCTTCAGCTGGAATGTCTCTCCGTCATCGACCGTGAGTTGACCATTCTTCAAAGGATGATCCATCTCAATCTCGATTGTGGCATTCGTTCCTTCGATAGCGCGCAGGTCTCCAGAATGCTCTTCGGTGACTGGTTCCATGCCGGTCCACCTCGGATACTGGTACGTCACTCGGATGCTCTTCACAGCGGGAAGGTCCACAACACGCACCTTGTAGTGCGGTGAAAGCAACGGACCGGCCGCCACGTAGTATTCAACGTTCTCTGGTAAGCCGGAAAAAATGAATTGATACGTTGCCGCACCGCCCCCATCAGGTTGCGCCTGCATGGTTACTGGTTCCCACACGTTTGTGCGCTGGTAACGAGCGAAGATCTGCGTCCTCTCCGGCCTCATGCCGAGTACGCGCGCGGTAATCAACTCGTCGCTGTGTCGCCGCACAACAACGTCGCCGGGAGTCACCACGATCGAGTAGAACGGAGTCGCATTCTTCTTTGCGCCGGTCCACAACAACGAAGCGCCATAGCCCAAATACCCTGGCCCGGCAGCGATTGTCCACACGAGAACGCCGAGGCATGCGATTCCGGCGCCGCTGAGCGCAAAAAGTTGGTTATCTGGAACCAGAAAGGACGGCTTCACATATTGTGCCTGCGATAGAGTATCGGCAGCCAGCAACTCGAGAAACGGGTCGCTGTTGTGATTGCGTTCACGCTCATGGAAGGTCATGAGCCGTTGTTCGAACTCAGGATATGCCGCTTCGGCCCGACGCACCGCATGTGTCCGCGTCAGGCGGATGAGCGGGAGCGCAATGCCGAACGCGACAGCAGCAGCGACCGCAGCGAAGAGTGCCAGGCGTGCCCCTGCGACACCATGCGATGGAAAGGCGAAATGGTTGAGCAACAGTACCAGCGCAACTGTGACAACGAGCGCCGTGCCCGTAAAGATCGCAGCACCGCGCAGCCACGCTCCCAACCGCAACCTCTGCTGCAGTCGAGCAATGTAGGAATTGAGCTCACCCCGCCTGCTCATGCTTCCTCCCGCTGCGTACCCATGTAGCGGCTGGCAAGCGTCGCCTCTGCCAGCGCCACTACCAATGTAAGCAGCATAACGTACCACCATAGATTCACTCGGCGATATTTGACGTCATCAAGCACGGTCGCCTCAACGGGCACGGCTCCCGCGTTGTTTCCACTCCAGAGTTGCTGCACGTCTTGAGGAATTGGCCTCAGATCCGACTCACGGCGATCAGGATTCACACCAATGACCGCATCCCGTCCGTTTGCAAATCGAACCTGATAGAAGCCGGCGCGCTGCAAACGAAGAGTTTGCGCCGTTCGAGCCTCGCTCAGTGAGAGCGGTCTGCGTCCGCCCGGATCGATTACTTCTACGTTTGCGGCCTCGTCGGCCGGAGCGGCAGCAAAGCGAAGTTGTACGAATGAATCGACGAGTTGAGATCCGCCGAGCCGCTCATGTCCTGAAAGATAGCGAGCAGACTTATCGATGAACGCGACAAAAAGAGGATGTAGTGGCAGATTGTTCGTCAGGTTTTCCAGCCCTGATGTGAACAGCAGCACATGTCCCTCGCCCGACTGTTTGTCCAACAGAAGCGGTGTCCCGTCACTCAAACGGGCCGCCACGCGCGCTTGTCCCGGATCCACAGATGCGGCATAGAAAAACTTCGCCTCCGCCCAACCGCCGTTGTCGCGTCCAGGCCGCTCCTGCGCGAGCGCGGGATGAGTGAAGTCCACCTGACTGACGGTAGCCGCGGCTCCCATGCGGGCGTAGTTATGCATTTCGTTAACATCAGTTCCCCAGAGGGGAATGCGCGAACGTAGGCCTGCGTTCGTGCCAAGAGTAATGAGAACGCCTCCTCCTTTTGCAACATATTGCGTAAGCGAGTGCTCGAAAATCGATGGGAGTGTTCCAGCATCTGATAGGACCACAAAACTGAACTTTGAGGGATCGAGGTCCGTCGTTTGTTCTGCAATTACAGATTGCAACAGGAAGGATCCCGCTCCTGCCGCGCTCAGAGCAGCACCAAAGTAGAGTGCAGATCGGCTATCGTTCGATGCATGAATGAAGAGCACCCGCTCAGGGTCCGACCGGTGAATCACGAAGAGTCCTGCATCATCCGCGGGAAGCACGTCGCCTCCTTCAATGCGTACCTCACATTTGTTGAACCCGTACCCTACATCAATCGGAGCGAACTCCACGACCGTACGCCCATCGGCGGGAACGTTTACCTTACGTGACGCGATCGCCTTGCCATTGACCACTAGCGATACCGTCTTCTCTGCCGCCGGAGTGCCGAAACCGGCCACAACGGCCTGTACGCGTGATCGCTTCGGGTCTTTAGGATCGGCGAGTTCAACCGGTGCGCTTACCCTCTCAACCGTCCAGTTGGGGGATGCTGCACCTTTCGTCACATCGTGAAGCACGAGTGTCGCGTTCGGCGGCAATATCATCTCAGCAAAGTTCGCAGGCATGGCCGTACGCTGCATGTCGCTGAAGAGATGCAGATCGATCGGCCTTTGCGCAGTTTCAACCATCGTGCGGATGTTTCGTCCCAGTTCGCCGAAGTTCGCATGTCCATCTTCTGGCTGGATGCTCTCGAGAGCTGAGCGCAACTGCGCCTCGTCGGCGATCGGTTGCGTCAGCATCTCGATCTGCCCTCCGAGCGCAATCACTTGCGCCCTTTGTGACGGAGGCTTCGCGGCCAGCAAAGCAAGTGCCTGCTGCTTCGCGTCTGCGAATCTCCTTCCCGCCTGCATGCTGAAGGAGTCATCCAGCACGATCAGTAGTTCATGATCTCTGGTACCCGCTGCCGGTCTCCGCACAAACGGCTCCGCAAACGCAAACACCACCAGCAGCAGTAATGCGGATCGGAGCGCAAAAAGCAACAGGTATCGTAAACGCTGATGTCGCGTGGAACTCTGAATACCGCGTTCGAAAAACATCAGAGAGCTCACTCGTCGCGGCGTGGTCACATGCTTGCGCAGCAGATGCACGAAGACCGGCACGCCCAGCGCTGCCAGACCCGCCAGAAACCATGGCGCCAGAAAACCCATCAGTTTCCCGCATGCCGCAGCGAAAGATACTCGCGCAATGCCGTATCAAGTGGCTGATCGGTGACGAGCACGTGATAATCCATCCCCGCTCCCCGCGTGCGTGAGCGAAGCTGTTCGATATGCGCCCGCATCTTCGTCCGGTAGATCGTCTTTGTATATTCGGGGATAACCTCCATCTGTCGATCAGTCTCAAGATCAACAAGGATCGCTGGTCCCTTGAGTTCAGGCCTTATTTCCTGGGGATCGAGAACATGAAACAGAACTACATCGTTGCCATGAAAGCGGAGAGGCTCGATGATGCGCACAATCGTCTCCGGTTCCTCGTAAAAATCGGAGATCACGACGACGATGCCGCGGCGATGCAGCAACGCCCGGAAATGGCGGAGCGGCTTCCCATAGTCCGTTCGCGCGTGTGGCTCCGCTCGCTCGAGTCCCGCGAGCAGTCGCATCAGCTGGCCTTGCCGAGTTGAAGGTCTGATATAGTCTCGAACCTCGTCGTCAAAAACAATCAAGCCTGCGGCGTCCCTCTGGTTCTTGATCGCGAGATAGAAGAGCGACGCGGCGATGAAACGCGCGTAGTCCATCTTCGACGGCGGCCCGGATGTGTATTGCATCGAATTGCTGGCATCGAGCAGCACCGTCACCTGGCTGCTCGTCTCACCACGATACCGCTTCAGATAGCAACGCTCGGTACGCGCGAATAGATTCCAATCCACATGGCGGAGGTCATCGCCGGGGCTGTAAGCGCGATACTCAGCGAACTCCTGACTGAAGCCGAAGTCCGGAGATCGATGCAGGCCGGCGACGAAGCCGTCCACCACCGTCTTTGCCAGCAACTCCAGTGAAGATATGCCGGCGAGAACACCGGGATTGAGAAAGCGCTGCATCAGCCTTCCTTTGGCCGTGGCACCTGCGCAATGAGCTGGCTAAGGATTTCGTCCGCGTCAATCCTTTCGGATTCAGCGTGGAAATTCAGCAGGATCCGGTGTCGCAGCACCGGAACCACAAGTGCGGTGATGTCGTCGTAAGTTATGTGATAACGCTTTCGGGAAAGCGCTCGCGCCTTTGCGGCCAGCACAATGAACTGTGCTGCTCGAATGCTTCCCCCGTAGTTCACATATTTCTTCAGAAAGTCAGGCGCGCCCCTGCTGTTGGGCCGCGTCGCACGCACCAAACCCACCACGTACCGCGCCAGCGTGTCAGCGATGGGCACCATGCGTACGAGTTGATGAAAATCGAGCAGTTCCTCGGCCGACGTCACCGGTTCGATTTTCGCCACACGCGAGGTCGTTGTCATATCGACGACTTTGAGTTCATCCTCGGCGCTCAGATAATCCAGAACGGCGTTGAAAAGGAATCGGTCTAGCTGAGCCTCTGGCAGCGGATATGTGCCTTCGAGTTCGATCGGGTTCTGCGTTGCCAGCACGAAGAATGGCGCCGGGAGCTCATAGACGTGTCCGCGCACGGTGCACGAATGCTCCTGCATGGCTTCAAGCAGAGCAGCCTGTGTCTTCGGAGGCGTTCGGTTGATCTCATCGGCGAGAAGAATGTTGCCGAAGATGGGACCTTTCACAAATGTCCATTTGCGATGGCCGGTCGTCAGATCCTCTTCAATAATGTCCGTGCCCGTGATGTCCGAGGGCATCAGGTCAGGCGTGAACTGAATGCGCCGGAATTCAAGGCCGAGCGTGTCGGCGATCGTCCGCACCATCAGGGTCTTTGCGGTGCCCGGCAGGCCGGTCAGCAGGCAGTGACCACCCACGAAGAGCGCGATCAAGATCTGCTCCAATACTTCATCCTGGCCCACGATCACTTCGCGTACCTGCTTAAGGATGCCCTCATGCACTGCGTGGAAGCGCTCGACCCGCTGTTGGAGTTCCGCTGCATCCGAATTCTGCTCAGCAAAAATAGCCATCCGTCGCGTCCTCGTCAGTTCATTTTTCCTGATGCTTGATTCAACTCGAGCAACAACTTCTGCGCTGGACGGTACCCGGGCGCAGCTTCAAGTGCCGCAAGCACGCTTTCCTGAGCCTTATCCTTCTGTCCTGCGGCGAGATATGCCTGCGCTAGATGAAACTCAGCACCGGCCTTGTCCATGGGACCTGACGCCACGACCGCAGCATATTCGCGAATCGCGCCGTCATATTGCTTCTGCGCATACAACAGATCGCCAAGCCGGCGATGCAACTCCTCATCATTGACCGGATAAATATAGTTCACGCGCTCGAGTGTGGCGGCCGCCTTAGCCTGTTGCCCAGCGGTTTCTTCGAGCGTCGCGAGCCTTTTCAAGACGACGGGATCCTGACCGCCCTCTTTTTCATATGTAGTCAGTACCGCCGCCTCAGCCTTCGCATCGCCCTTCTCTTTGTATGCATCCGCCAGCAGTTCATACACATTTGCCTCTTCCACATATTCGGGATACATTGCCAACGTTGCGGGCCCTTGCGCCAAAACAGCGTCATACTGCTTTTGTTCGGATGCTGCCACAAGCGCCTTCAGCTTTTCTCGCCAGTCGTTGAAGTGCGTAGCTTCCGCACCGTACTTCTTGTCAATCCATGCAATATACTGCTTATCAAATTCTTCTGGTGTCAGCCCGAGCTCCTGTTGGACCACCTGCGCCGTCGTTTTCAGCTGAGCGTAGGAATGAATCATCGCCAGCAGCTTTTCATCGCTCCATCGTTCCTCAACAAAATCGCAGATGCTGCCCGCCTGAAAGTACGACTCGATCACTTGCGAGGGATACTCGGGATATACAAACCCTCGGTCGAGCTTAGCTATCGGCAGCAGCTTCTTATCACGAATGGCGACCAACACGTCCGGCGTGAGACGGACGGCCCACTCCGATGAGTGCGCGCCCTCTTCGTGCACCGCCAGACCTTCCGTGAACCAACGCGGCACGCGATGGTTGGTGGCGGCAAGAACATAGACGTGGCTCATTTCATGCCATAAGGTCGAGCCCCAGTTAAAATCTCCGGGCTTTCGTGCCGATGGACTGTCCATGGCCACGACTTCCCCGAAGGTAACTCCGAGTGCACCGAGCCCCGGCATTCCTGTTGTTCGCACAGCAAAGTCCTCGTGGTCCGGATAAACTTCCACCTGCACCGGCCCTGGCAGCTTCATGTGGTACTTCTTGTCGTAGGTCGCGATAATCGCATGCAACTCGGACTGCAAGTACGGTTGCAACAGGCTGGCCTCAGTCTTCTTCAGCTTCAGGATCGTTGATTCGTCGCGAATTGTTTCAAAGTTCTTGTAGCTGTCGAGCAGGCGCAGGCTATTGACCGTCGCAGCATTGCGATAGCCGTTGTTATAGCTCAACTCCAGCTCTTTTATCGGCTCGTCTTCTTTGCCAAGCCGCATGAGGTCGATACCGAGCGCTGAATGAGCACTCCAGAGCTGGGGATTAGCCTCGATTGCCTTCCGATAGTAGACAGCGGCATCCTGGTAGCGGTAATGCAGTTCGAGTTGGTCAGCTACGTCTGCATAGGCCTGGCCATAATCCGGATTGATCGCAACAATCTTTGCGAACCATGTAGCCGGAGAGCGATCGGCAAGCAACTCAGCAGCCGCGCGAATAGCCATTGCGTCCAGCGCATCGTCTTCTAGCGCGATCGCCTTGTCCGCTTCAGTGACAGCCGTCTCGCGATCATCATTCTGCAGAGCGAGGCTGGCCATCAGTTCATGTGCTTCACTAAGCTTTGGATCGAGTGCGATCGCCTTCGCCGCGTATTCCGTCGCTTTTCCGTCAAACGTATCTGCAGAAACGATCGCGAGTCCGAGATACGCCGGAGCACTCGACAAATCTTTTGTGAGCGCTTCGCGAAATAGGTCGGCTGCTTCGCGATTGTTGAACCGCTCGTGTAACAACATTCCCCAACGTACTTTGTATCGGGCGCTGCTGCTTTCCGGCTGCGTGGTCAGGCGAAACTGCTCGTTCGCCCGCTGCCAATCCTCCAGCCCCCAGAACCCCTCAGCGCGAGCGTATGCATCGCTGCTGCGCGTCAAACGCTCGAAGCAGGCCTGTGCCTCTACGCGATGCCCATGCTTGCGCAGTGACCAGCAGTCCGCGGGCGATGCCGCAAATACACACGCTGTCGATACGCACATCTGCAGCAACAGAAGAGCTGGTGCGAGGTGTTTCATTGGTCCAGATCCTCCTGCACCTTCGCAAGTTCCAGCAGAGCTGCCGTCAGCTGTTTCTTATAGTCGTCAGGATCCATCGCCGCTTTCTGATATTTCAGTGCGTCGATCTTCTGTTCTAACTCCTCCTTCTTTGCCAGCAAGGCCCGTTTTGCCGGATCATTAGCTGCTTGCTGACTTGTGCCGAGCCGTAGCAGCGTGAAACTTGAGATGAGCGCACCCTGACCATTGCCAGCTTCGCGCACCGGCGCGCCACTGCCTGTGTCGTCAAAAACCGCATGTTCGGTAGCTAGCCGCTTCTGCGAGTCATAAAAGGCCGCCGTCTTTTTCGTCGTATAGATAAAGGCTTCCATGGCACTGATGGAATCGCTCTTATCCGCATCGGCTTCAGGGTCCTGTAACGCCTCAACCCAGTACCGTGCGAAGACGGTGGCGTTCTTTTCCGTGCCGGATTTTGTGGCCGCGATCACCGCGCGCCCCGGCCGCTCGAGGGCTGGGACAGCACCGCCGCTCGCGCTGGTTGTATCAACAATCAGTTGACGTCTCGCCTGGATACGATTGCACATCGCCGCGATCTCGCCAGCGGTCACATCCGGACCCGGCAAATTGAACTTGTATTCCACGCCATCGAACGAACCATGGCCTATGAGAATGAGCACAAAGTCATCGTCTGGCTTGGCTTCGCGCGCCACTACGTCAAGCGTCTGTCTCAGTTGAGATGCGGTAGCCTGCTTGCCCGTGAGTGTGTAGACGTGCGCAGTGCTGCCGCCAGTCTTGAAGACCTTATCCAGATCCTGCGCCGCAGCCGTGAAACGCTGCTCGTAATCCGGCTCCCCACCCAGCCCGGCGACAGTAACGTAGTACACCGCGGCACGCGATTGGAGGGCCAGGGCAAGAAACGCGGAGAGAACTGGTATCCGTTTCAGGCCGCGCTTCATACCACACCCCATTTGCGCCGCAAAAGCCACTCGGCAATCGGCAGCCCCAGCAGCAATAAGAAGACAACCGGCATGTTCCACAACTCGTTTGTGGTCCGAACAGAGATGCCCGCTTCGGAATACGCAATATCGCGAGGCAGGTTTTTCAGATCAGACGGTTCCCAGTAACGTCCGCCGGTCTGCGATGACAGCTGCTCGAGCAGTGTCCGATTCTGCTCAACGTGAAAATTCTCGGCGATGCCATCCTCACGCTGGAAGGTGGATACATCACTGCCCAGTGCCTGCGGCTGAGTCCCTGTAGACTCAGCTGTGACCTCAGCCAGGTACGCTCCTGGTTTTTCTGCGGTCCATTCAGCCTGATATAAACCCTGCGTGTCCCGCGATGGCGTGAGATCGATCAGCGCATTTGTGCCCTCCGGCCCCGCTATATTGGCTGTAACGTGTGCATCTGACGTGGGCTGAAACTGGCGGTCACGCACCTCAACCGAAAACTGCACATGTCCTTCATCCATCAACACACGCTGAGGTATAGACGCTGTCACGCGACCGGGAGAATCCGCCACCAGCCAGCGCAGAAGCTGCTGCCAAAAGAGATCGTGGGACGGATCGCCCAACGCTTCACTCATCTGCCAGCGCCATGTGCCGCCGGTCGCCATAATCGCCGTGCGTCCGTGGCCGTAGTTCTGGGTAATCAGGAGCGGCAGCTTGCGATGTCCGGCGTTCGTTTGCGCCAGCACGGTGGCGCCCGGCTTGGGAGAACCCGCGTCCTCATAGTCGGCCAGATAGGTCAGTTTCTTCCAGCGCTCAGCGTTCTTCGCCGGATCATCCAGCAACCGCGTAATGAGCGAATCCACGCCCGCCGGAGTCAGTTCCACTGTTGCAGAATTGCGATGGAAGTTGTTGCGGCCCGAAGGAAGAAAGGTCGGTAGCAAGTCGTTCATGCTTGACGCGCCCCAGCCACCGTCGCTCAATGACGAACGCCCGCCGAGGAAGAGGACACCGCCGCCGCGTCGATCGACATACTCGCGCAGTAACTCCTGCTGCAGAGGCGTGAAGTAGTCGGCATCGACAGAACCGATGATGATGCCGGCATAGTCGAACAGGTTCTCCGGTCGCACGGGAAAACCATCCGCCAGATCGCTGGGATCGCTGATGCCTTGCCTATAGATCTTGTTCTCACTCGTGCGCAGCATCGAGACGAACTGTACTGTTGGATCGCCCTCTTCCGCCCGCCGGATGAACTTGAACTCCCAGCGCGGTTCGCCTTCGACATACAGAATCCGGCGCTTTGCGTCTGTTACCAGCATGGGCAGCGTCATCGCATTGTTATCTGGATTTTCCTCGCCAGTCAGCGGCTCGATCTCGAACGTAAGAGTCTTCGCGCCAGCTGTACCAGCGGAAAAGAAAAGCTGTTCCGTCTGCAGGACCCCATTGGGTGCCAACGTTACCTCGCGCGCCGCAAGCCTCTTGTTTCCATCGCGCACCGTGAGCGTTGACTTCTGACCGGCGAAGCCATCCTGTTTAAGACTGACAGTCGCGGTCAGTCGCGCGTTGACGATCGCGCTCGAAGCAACACTCACGTCTTCCAGCTCCACATCATGCGCTCTGTTCACTTTGCCGAATCCCACCGTATGGACAGGCAGACGGCGATTTCTCAGCGACTGCACGGCATCCACACCTATCCCCGATCCGCCCATGCCGGCCGTGTTCTCTCCGCCATCACTGAGCAGCACGATCGCGCCAATGGGAAGGTCTGCAGTCTCTGCAGCAAGCTGCTTCAACCCATCCCCAATGTGCGTCGCCGTTTCCACGGGCCGGAGTTTGTTCAGCCCATCCAACTGTGTGACTCCATTGCCAAGTCGATAGAAACGTACCTGAAAACGCTTTTGCAACCCGGAGAGAATTCCGTCCTGAAGTGCAGCCAGAGCTGCCGCCTCGCGCGTTTCGCCATCGCTGTCCGCGATCGCCATGCTGCGCGAATCGTCCACCACCACGGCGACGATGTTCTGTTGCGAGCTGAGCGTTGACACGATCATCGCGGGCCGCCACAGTAACAGCAAAATGAGCGCCACGCACGCCGATTGCATTCCCCATACGGTCCACCCCCGCCAGGTTTGCAATTTGGGCGAGGCATCGCGCAGCCGCCTGCGAACCAGCATGGCGAGTCCAGCCGAAAACGCAAGGATCAGTACTGGCAACAGCCATTTGGGCCACGTTGACAGCAGTACAAACCGTCCTTTAGCAAAGACCGGGCTCGGGTATTTGAAGATAAATTGAAACATTTACGCTAATGCGTCATGCCATAGATTATGTAATCGAGCCCCACCCGAAAGGCCATCGATGCAAAGGGTTCCGGATAATTCGGATCGTCGGCCCACTCCCACGCGTCGCCCAGGTGCATGTTATGGCAAATAGCAACTATAATCCGCCCTTTGTCATCGCGGATCGCTCGCCACTTGGGCTGATAACCGTCTTTCTCATACGTGCGTCCGGTGCGAATCCACTGCTCTCCCGGAATTTGCATCTTGTCATCCACATCGTAGAGCGTATGGAAGATTTCGTCGCCGCTGGCAAGGTCCTCGACCCGGCGGTCAGGCAGCACCTGTCGCATGCCGTTCATGAAGTTCTCCCAATCTTCGGTTCCGTGAAAGTCATCCACCATCAGGAAGCCGCCCTTCAGCAGATATTCTCGTAGCCGCTTTGCCTCCTCGTCGGTAAAGGACCAAAGATGTACCTGCACCGCATAAATCCACGGATAATTGAAGATCTCGTCGTTGTCGAGCGTGACCACCTGCTCCGTGGGGCGGCCATCAATGCGGGTCAGCCGGTGCATGGCGATAAGAAACTGGCGGTCAGCCTTCGGATAATCGCGTGACCAGGCAAAACGGCCCCAGTATCCATAATGGCCATAACCGCCGAAGGCCTGCATATTCGCGTTGTAGGCCAGGCGCGACCAGTAGAACTCAGCCTTGACGTTGGTCGGAGAGTCGTCATTACCAAAGCCGAAATCAGCAACCCGCTGGTAGGCTCGTAACCCCACGCAGCAGCCGGCAATCACTGCCGACACCAGTGCGATCTGCCAGAGCTTCATCTAGACCTCCGCGAAGGGAGCTGTGGGGCCGAGAGTACCAGAAACACCAAACTGCGTGTCTAAATAGACGAAGAGAATGGGTCGGTAGTCACTTCCGCGCTCTTGTCTTCGCTCTTTTGCACGTGAGACGATGCAGGCTCGGCACATCTATTAGACTTGTCTGTGCAACGTCGCGACTTACTCAAGCTTGGCGGTATGGCCCTGGCGCAGGCGGGAATGGCGCGTCTGCCACTTTTCGGCCAAACGGTTTCGGCGGCGTCTCCGGCCAATGCAGACTATACGCTGCGCATCGGCCCCGCGACCGTCGAGCTCGACCGTTCGCATATCCTCTCAACCATCGGCTACAACGGCTCCGCCCCGGGTCCAGTGCTGCGGATGCGCGAGGGCAAACCAGTCGCGGTCGACGTCATCAACGATACTGACTCTCCAGAGTTCGTGCACTGGCATGGGATGCTCATTCCGGCAGAATTGGATGGTACCGAAGAAGAAGGCTCGCCTGCAGTGCCACCACATGGCCGTCGCCGTTTTCAGCTTACACCCGGGCCGGCCGGAAGCCGCTGGTATCACTCCCATGCCATGGCAATGGATAACCTCCATAAAGGCTCGTATACCGGCCAGTTCGGCTTTGTTTATGTCGACGGAGGCAACGATCCGGGCCAGTACGATCAGGAGTTCTTCCTTGCCCTGCGCGATTGGGAGCCTTTCTTCACCAGCGTGATGGAAGATGATGACGACGATACCCACAGCGGGCCACTGCTGGAAAAGCCCACAATATTGAACACTGATCCGGACGGCCTCGAGGTAGGCTCGATGACCTACTCGATCAACGACAAGGCGCTTGGTTCAGGCGAGCCAATCCGTGTGCGCGAAGGCCAGCGGTTGTTGATCCATTTCCTCAACGCCAGCGCCATTGAGAACCGACGCATCGCGCTCGCAGGTCACAAAATGAAGGTCATTGCGATGGATGGCAACCCGGTTCCGTCACCACAGATGCTCGATTCGATCTTCGTCGGCGCTGGAGAGCGCATCGATGTCGTCATCGAAATGAACCATCCCGGAGTCTGGATTCTGGGTTCAACAGAGAAGCCGATCCGCGAATCCGGGCTCGGCGTCATCGTGGAGTATGCTGGCCAGCACCGTCAGCCGCTATGGGTTGACCCGCCCAAGTCACCGTGGGACTACACGATCTTTGGGACGTCCACCTCCAATTCGCCGGCGCCCCAGCAAACAATCGAGATGATCTTCGAGAAGATCCCCCGTGGCTTCGGAAAATTCAATTCCTGGCTGATTAATGGCAAGCCCTATCCACATGAGGGCGAGTTCGCGCTGCAACAGGGCACGCGTTACCGTCTCGTAATGCGCAATCGCACCGATGACGCCCATCCCACGCATCTGCACCGGCATCTGTGGGAACTGGCCGAGATCAACGGCAAGAAAACATCGGGCGTGCTGAAGGATACGGTGGTCGTTCCCTACTATGGACGCGTCACCGTTGATTTTACCGCCGACCAGCCCGGCCTCTCTCTCTTTCACTGCCATATCCAGCAACATATGGACTACGGATTCAAAGCACTTTTCGTTACGCGATCATCCTGAGCTACGTTTCTGGAGGCCGGAATGAGTTCAGGTAAGCCACCCTTTTATTGCCGATCCATGCCAAGGCGGATGACGATTCCAACCATAGTGACCATGTAGTCTTCATCATGTCGAACCGGAATGAAGTCATCGCTTTTACGCGGGCAGCAGACGGAACGCTGCACGAGTCCGGAAGATTCCCGACCGGTGGCAGGGGAAGTGGGGGAAACAACGATCCTCTGGAATCGCAAGGCTCCCTCACTCTCAGCCAGGACCACTCTTTACTCTTGGCTGTAAATGCAGGGAGTGGCGAAATCTAAGTCTTTGATGTACACGGCTCTCATCTGGAGCTCTCGGACAAAGTTCAATCCGAAGGCAGTGAACCAAATGCAATCGCACAACATGGAAATCTTGTTTACGTCCTCAACACCGGCGGGAGCAGCAACGTGGCGGGATTTGTCCTGGAGGGAGATCATCGCCATTACATCAAGAACTCGCTCTCTTTTCTCAGCACTAACACTTCCGGCGCAGCGTCAATTGCCTTCAGCCCTGACGGCAATTTCCTTGCGGTGACGGAGCGTCTCACTCACGACATCGACGTCTTTAAAGTGCAGGCCGACGGTACTCTATCGCCGATCGTGATCAATCCGAGTGTGGGTCCGGGCGCCTTTTCGATCATCTTTGCACCGGATGGGATCGCCCTCGTTTCCGAGACCGGACCGGCGAACGTCTCGAACTGTCTGGAAACCTGCTCTGTGGGATTCGGTGGGAACAGGGCGTCCCGAACGTATATGCGTGCGGGATAAGACCGAGCTGAATGATCGAGGATCAGTCCGTTCAGTCGTCCTCAGTTCGAGAGACGTATTCGTCTGCTGACGTGAATGTTCTAAAACATTTCGGATCGGTGGAATAAATCACCAAGAACGCAGTTTCAGGAGTAGGAGCAAATTAAGCTCAGTGCCTCCCCTCAAAAGATCGATGAAGGACCGCTCGGCGTTGCGAACTCCGCCATGAGCCCAGTGAGACCGCTGCCGATCGACCGGTTTAGCGATTCGTCGTGACTAAACATGGAATCGCGTGTGCAGCCCCTGCTTGTTGGACTTATGACGCCTAACCTCAACGGCAAAACTCTCGAGTTTACCGACCTAAAGGATCGGTCGATAATGCGTTTGGCTGTATTCGGGTTTTCATGTCTCTTGATTCTGGCCGGTTGCTCGACCGGTAACGCGAAGTATGGCAATCCCGTCACTCCGCCGTCAGCTACTGCCGCGCCGGTGTTTTCCCCGGCCGCTGGAAGTTACAACTCGGTGCAAACGGTGAGCATCACCGACACAACTGCGGGGGCGGCCATCTACTTCACCACGGATGGTACGGTTCCCACGGGTTCCTCCACTGCTTATACCGGCCCCATCAAGGTAAGCTCAACCGAAACGTTGATGGCCGCGGCCATCGCGCCGGGATATATTTCGAGCACCGTCGCGACGGCAGCGTATACCATCTCTCCGCCGCCAGCCACTGCGGCGCCCGTGTTTTCCCCGGCCGCTGGGAGCTACAACTCGTTGCAAATGGTGAGCATCACCGACACAACTGCCGGGGCGGCGATCTACTTCACCACGAATGGTACCGTTCCTACGGCTTCCTCCACTGCTTATGCCGGCCCCATCAAGGTGAGCTCAACCGAAACGTTGATGGCCGTGGCCATCGCGCCGGGATATGCTTTGAGCACCGTCGCGACGTCAGCCTATACCATCTCTCTTGCGCCCGACGGCAAGGTACTGCACGGAAATGCGCCAGTAAGCGGAGCGCACGTTTACCTGCTGGCAGCCAACACAAACGGCTATCGAAACCCCTCTGTATCGCTGCTCAACTCGGCATTGACGGGCGCTTCCGACATGCTGGGCGGTTACGTGACGACGGCAAACGACGGCAGCTTCACTATCAGCGGTATGTATCAGTGCACTCCTAATACGCAGGTGTATGCGTATGCACTTGGAGGCAATGCCGGCTCGGGAGATAACGCTGCCTCAGGACTGCTGGCGGTTTTGGGCAACTGTCCGCAAGCCGGTAGCTTTACGTTCAACTCGCCGCTCACGATGAATGAAGTGACGACCGTTGCGACGGCCTATGTGATGGCGGGTTTTGCGAACGATGCGACGCACGTCTCCAGCTCTGGCACATCTTTGGCTCAAACCGGCATCGCCAATGCTTTTGCGAATGCGGTCAACCTCGCTGACAATACGGGAGCCGCACTGGTCACGACTCCAGCCGGTAATGGAGCTGTTCCTCAGAGCGAGATCAACACACTGGCCAATATGCTGGCTGCATGTGTCGGATTAACCAGCAGCAACAGTTGCTCAACTCTCTTCGAGACCGCAACCGCCGATGGCACGCCCAACAGCACCCAGCCGACGGACACGGCCACAGCTGCGATCAATATCGCGCATCATCCCGGCGCGAATGTGGCTGAGCTTTATACGCTTGGCACCAGCGCTTCGGTCTTCACGCCCGCTCTTTCCGCACAGCTCAACGACTTCTCCGTCGCTGTGAACTTTTCTGTGCCGAACTCAATGTGGGCCGCAAACTCTTACCCTCCCTTTATGGGCGCTCACCAGCTCGCCGTTGACGCAAGCGGAAACATCTGGATCCCCGGTTTCAGTACCTCCACAGCCTATGGCCTGATGAAGCTTTCGAGTCTCGGAGCAGTCCTTTCTCCGCCAAATGGCTACATGGGTGGGGGTCTCTTGAATCCATATGGCGTTGCAATCGACCCATCGGGGAATGTCTGGGTCACTGACCCGGTCTTTGCAACAAGCGCAAGCGTAAATGTCAGCGAATTTTCGAACGCCGGTGTTCCGCTTTCGCCCTCAACCGGCTTTGCCCCAAACAACCCACAGCTCGGAGTATCGATTGCAATCGACGCACAGGGCAATGCATGGCTTCCCTACGTCGGCGGCGTAGCCGAGCTCTCACCCGCGGGGGAAATGGTCACAGCCAATCCCGGTACTCCCGGCAGAGAAGAACCGCAGGGCATCGCCATCGATGCAAACGATAACGTCTGGATTGCAACGGGTTTCCCAACGCAAACTGGCTTCTTCGCTGAGTTCTCCAGCTCCGGAGCGGCTATCAACCCACCCACTCTCGGCCAGTACAGCTGCGGCGCATTTCCCAACGCCGAAGCTGAAACCGAAGGCGTGGCCATCGATGCGTCGGGCAGTCTCTGGCTTGTCAACTCTGAAGGCTTCGTCAAGGAGGGCGTTGCCCCCATCCCGCCTTGCTCCGGCGCAGGGGGCGGATTTGTGTATCAGATCGAAGACCGGGGCGGCGACGTCGCGATTGACGGTGACGGAAATGCCTGGGTCATTAGCGGAGTCGGCGGCATCGGAACCCTTTCCGAGTTCTCTAACTCCGGTGCTCCGATCTCCCCGTCTAACGGCTTCGTTGGAATCCCCTATGAACCTATAACATTAAACGGCTTTGCCACGGTCTCCTTCGTTGATCTGGCTCCGGACAGCTCTGGCAATCTGTGGGTTATTCAGCAGTTATACACAGGCGATTACTCTCATCAGATGCCCTATACCCTCTACGCGAAAGAGTTCATCGGGATCTCCGCTCCAGTCGTTACGCCGCTCTCCGCCGGGGTCAAAAACCATACGCTAGGGTCAAGACCATGATTGAGGGCGCCTGTTGGGTTTGGAGGCGTAAGTTGTTGTTCCGGCCTGGGAATGCGAGGCCCGGTTGCCGGGCGTGGATTGCAGCAAGACGCAAGTCTCGACTACTGATTAAGAGGCTTCTGGCACCGATCTACAGCTCCGCGATCCCCGACAGTAAGAAGGACGGGACGCTGCGCCCTCGTTGTCGGCACCGACCCGTGCAGTACTTGAATAACATCCTCGAACAGGATCATCGAGCCATCAAGGTCGAGTGAACGCCAAACCAGGATTCCGAGTATTCCAAGCGGCCCGGCGAACCATTCAAGGC
>JBAVYX010000154.1:0-4433 GCA_049588475.1 Silvibacterium sp.
CTTTCTGATTTTTAGCAAATTACAAATGGCCTCTGACATGCACAACGAAGGACGTGTGCACAGTGCGGCATAAGCCAATGCTTGTCATGTTCTCTCCTTTTGAGTTAGTAACGATCAGTTCGAACTACGAAGTTAATTGATGACGGGATTGCGTGTTGCTCGTTCCAGACCGCAGACGCCCGCCCCCGCCAGACCCGCCGGAGTGACAATGACGTGCAATGGTATGCGTGACATGAACTCCGCGAAACGCCCCTTGCGTTTGAAGCGCTGTATGAATGTAGGCTGCTTGATGATTGGCAGCGTGTGTGTAGCCACTCCGCCTGCGATGTAGACTCCGCCGGTGGCGAGAAACTTGACGGCGAGATTGCCGGCTTCGGCAGCCAGGATGGAGGCGAAACAGTCCATTGTCGCAGCACACAGCTTGCTGGGATCAGCGTCCAGCGCCTTGGTAATGATGGGGACGGAAGGATCCGCAGCGGAGTCGATGATGCGGGTCGTCTCGGCATCTTCGGGCAAGCTCTCCTCGTCGCGAAGAAAACGGTAGATGTGAGGAATGCCGATGCCCGAGCAGACGTGCTCGAAGCTCACATGATCGAACCGCTTGAGCATGTACTCAAGCAGCCTTACCTGTCGTTCGTCTGCGGGTGCGAAATCGGAGTGGCCGCCCTCGGAGGGAAAAGCGGTATAGCGGAGTCCATCCCAGGTAAGAAAAGACTCGCCCAGGCCGGTTCCGGGAGCGATGACGCCGATGGCGCCTCCGGCTACGGGTTCCCCGCCGTTGATTGTGCAAACGTCGCTCGGCCTCAGAATCGGTACGGCGCGTGCGATCGCCTCCAGATCATTGATCAATCGAACCGATTTGACATTAAGATTAAGCGATTGTGCGATTGATGGCTCGTCGACTACCCAGGGAAGGTTCGTAGTTTTGACGCGCCCGTTGATCACAGGCCCGGCCACAGCGAAGCACGCGCTATCGACGGGCTTTTCAGCTTTCGCGATGAACTGCCTGACCATCGACTGCAGGTTTGGGTAGTCCGCGCTGTGCAGTCTATCCTGCGCCAGAGGCGCATGAACACCTCCTTCACCGGAAAAGATTGCCAGGTCGGATTTCGTGCCGCCGATATCACCCGCAACAAGCATGTTGGAACCTCCGTTCTCGCCCTTTAGGCTTTGGCAAAGCGCTCACTGTCCGGTTTCGAACCCTTGAGCCCGTAAAACATGATGTAGAGATAGCAGACCAGGGGCAGCAGAAACGCGTGATGCAGTCCCACCTCATCTGCAATGAATCCCTGGATCACAGGAAGGACCGCTCCGCCCACGATCGCCATGTTGAGAAGACCAGATCCGGTCCCCGAGAGAGAGCCCAGCTCCGCTTCCCCGAGGCTGAAGATCGTCGGGAACATGATCGAATTGAAGAGGCCGACAGCGAGGATCGTCCACATCGCGAGGTGTCCGGTTAGCAGCATCGAAGCCGTGACCAGTGCTCCAGCAACTGTTGCGCAGACCGCCAGCAGATATCCCGGCTTGAAACGCTGGAGAAGCGGCGCACCGATGAAGCGGCCGATCATCGCCCCGCCCCAGTAAAAGGAAACAAATCCGGCGGCCGCCCTCGCGGGAAGGTTCGCGATTTCGGGCAGGCCGAAATAGTTGACCAGGAAGCTGCCGATCGAGACTTCGGCGCCGACATAGGCGAAGATGCCGAGCGCCCCGAACAGAAGGTGCCGGTGCGCCCAGATGGAGTCCTTCGTCTTCTGAGCGGAGTCGGCGTCCTCGGTCACCTTCGGCAGCTTCGAGAAGCCGATCAGCACGGCCAGCAGCAATAATGCGATACCGATGACTGTGTAGGGTAGCTTTACAGAGGCGGCCTGCTGCACGCGGTACAAGTGAAGAGCAGTCGGCGCAAGCTTGCTCAATTGATCGGCGGCGAGTGGTGCAGCGCTCAGGATCAGAAGGCCCCCGATCTTCGGAGCGACCGTAGTTCCGAGCGAGTTGAAAGCCTGTGTCAAGTCGAGCCGGCTCGATGCTGTTTCCGGTTTCCCGAGAAGGTCCACATATGGGTTCGCCGAGACCTGAAGCCCCGTGATTCCGCCAGCCAGCACTAACAAGGCTGCAAGGAAGAGGGGATAAGAGGCAGTCGATGACGCGGGAATAAAAAGAAATGCCCCTACGGCCATAGTCAGGAGCCCGACGACCATCGTCGTCTGATATCCAATGGTGTTTACGATCTTTGACCACGGAATCGAAAACAGGAAATACGCCGAAAAGAACGCAAACTGAATCAGCATCGCCTGAGCGAAATTGAGCTCAAAAATCGACTTCAGATGGGGAATCAAAATGTCATTCAGGCATGTCAGGAATCCCCACATGAAGAAGAGGGTTGTGACAATCGCCAGGGGTTTTGAATAGTTTGGAGTTACCGCAACGCTTACTTTTGCATTTGCAGCTATAGATCGAGACGCCATTTTCTTTACCTCCGACCGTCCGAACGGCCTTTCATTCCGCTAACTTGTTAATTGAGTGCGCGCGACTCGGCCTCTACCACCATGCTTCAGTCTGCACACCGAATGTCAGGCCGCTGGTTTTGTTCTGATACGGAGCTCCACCGACCTTGCCCTTAAGTCCGTTTGACCAACTTGAGTAAGTGACAAAAGCCCGCACCACTGGCCGGCTGAAGTACTTTCGGCCTGACCCAATCTGCGGTGCAAAAGAGACCTTGCGCAGCCAGCCATCATATGGGCCATTTTGATAGTACTGACTGGTAGTATTTGGATTCTTTACGTGGTCGAAGCCGGCATCCCCTGTCAGCGAGAGATACTTGGTCAGGAAGATTTGCGGTCTCGCCCCAAATGAGGTCCACTGATTCCAGTCTTCGTGCGGCACACCGGTTTTAGTTCGCTGGTAAATGAAGACCGGCTGGATGGCAAACCTGTCGTTTGGTTGAAGCAGCAGGTTTTCTGTGATTAGTAGTCTCTTCTGGCTGTCGATGAACGGCGTTGGATTGGGGAGTCCTCCGCTAAAGTTGAAGATACTGGCTGCTCCAGTTCCGTACTCCGCGGCAAACTGGTGATAACCGCCGTGCCACTCGAGGCGCTGATGGCGAAACCCGAACGAGTATCCGTCTGATGTGGGAATGACGGTTCCGGGAGTCACTCCGGTGCTTGCCGCTGTCGACGTGCCGCCCTTCATAGTAGCGTAACGGAAGACACCAGCCCAAAGACCCATTGGCCCTTTTATGTCATAGACGCGAGCATCAATGATGCTTTGGGAAAGGTTGCCATTTTGAGTAGTAATATCGGGGCGCGAGGCGCCTATCCAGGACACCGCCAACTTGCCCAATTTCACGTCAAGGTCCTCGACTCCTCCGCCGTATCCGCTGTCGTCGAGAATGTAGAAATCGTCAAGATAAATACTCTGGCGGCGATAATATCTTTCACCGGCCCAGAATTTGGCGTTCGGCTGATTTTCTATTACATTCCCGGCTTGAACGAAGGCTTCACGGAAGCGGAACTGATCGTTCCCGGCGCCGTTAGTAAAATTCGCAAAATTCGCGGAACTGGTGGTGTTGGCCTCAACCATGAACTCGGCCTTCGCCCAAGCCTTGTCGGAGGCGTGGTCCGGATTCAACCAGTTATCGACAAAGATCAGTTCAGCGTATGTCTCTGCCTCATTCCCCAGGCGATACTTGGCGTCCGCGCCTGGGGCCTGAAACGCAACCCAATGCCCTCCTACACTGTTTACACCGTTGCCGGACCGGAAATAGCCGTGAAATTCGAAGGCCCCCACTTGCTCCTGGAGCTTGGTTAGTCTCTGGTCGGCATCGCGAATGGAGGTATAAGTGGGGGCGTTCACAAGTTGGTCTTGATATTTCGCTCCGACCTGGCTTGACCTGTCGGAAAGGATCCTCCCGGCTGCCTGTTGAACAGCCAGCTCCAGGGTGGATACCGTTCCCGCGCTGTTTTGAGCGGCGGTCTCCTTCTGCTGCTCGATTTGTTGTTCGAGAGCGTCGATGCGGAGTGACATCGCCTGAGTAGTGGCCTGATACTCTTGTTTCAGATCGTCTACCTGCTGTTCTAGTTGCTTTGTCTGACCGGTCTGTTGTGCTACTTGAGCCGACTGTTGCGCTTGGGCGGTAAATCCCAGCGACAGCGCCGCCATGGCATAGCACAACCTTAGAACCCTGCTTACCGGCTTATAGTCTGATGGTGTATGAGGTTCCGACATCATCGTGACTTCACCCCGCCGGCTCTTTTGTTCCGGCGTTGCCTTTCGGGTGTTGCTAAAGCACTCGCATTGCCATTCTGGAATTGGCGGAAGCGGAGGTGGTAGGTTGTTCACTCACCAAGCATTTCAATGGTTTTACCGTCGAGATGCGATCCCGTTGTCTTCGGCCCGGACGGGACGCGGTGCCAAGGGTGCGTCACTTTGGCAGGAAG
>JBAVYX010000155.1:0-11804 GCA_049588475.1 Silvibacterium sp.
GGCAAGCAACATGCCAAGCGCGGACAAAACGCCGCCGTGCTCCGGAATCAGCACGGTGCCGATATTGAGCGACTCCGCAATCTCACAGGCATGCATGCCGCCTGCTCCGCCAAATGCAAGCAGCGCAAAGTTACGGGGATCAAAGCCACGCTGAACCGAAACCGCCCGAATCGCACGCTCCATATTGGCGTTCGCGATGCGAACGATGCCCTCAGCGAGTTTCATCACCGGCATATTCAGTCTTGCGGCGAATTCCTGCGCCCTCGGGCGGACACGGCCCACATCGAGCGCCATATTGCCGCCCCAGAAATGATCCGCGTCCAAACGGCCCAATAACAGATTGGCATCGGTAACGGTCAACTCATCTCCTTTGCCATAGCAAACGGGTCCTGGATCAGCTCCAGCACTCCGCGGGCCGACACGCAGCGCCCCGCCAGAGTCTGCGTAGGCGATAGAACCACCGCCAGCGCCGACTGTGTGAATATCCAGAACGGGCAGCCGCACCGGAAAGTCTCCCACGGTCGAATCCGTGGTCATGCCGATCTGACCGTCGATAAGACTTACGTCTGTCGACGTTCCACCCATATCAAACGTGATGAGATGGTCGTACCCGGAACACTGTCCAAGAGAAACGGCGCCCACCACTCCAGCTGCTGGACCGGAGAGAATTGTTCGTACTGCTGCCGCTTTGGCACAAGAGGCCGAAATGGAGCCGCCGTTGGATTGCATAACATGCAAACGCGAATGGCCCAGACCCTCCTCAAGCCTCGCTAAGTATTTCGCCATGAGCGGAGTGACATATGCGTTGACAACGGTGGTACTAAAGCGTTCAAACTCTCGATACTCCGGCAGCACATCATGGGAAGCTGACACGCTGAAGCCGGCGTCCGTCAATAGCGAGATGAGACGATCCTCATGGAGAGGATTGGCGTAGGAATGAAGCAGACAGACAGCTATCGCTTGTACTTCCGAGGTGCGCAGAGCATGGATAAGTTCCGTTACTTCGTCTTCGTGCAATGGTTCCAGCACCTCGCCGGTTGGGGTCAACCGCTCGGTGATGCCGAAAGCAAGGCCAGTTTCCAGAATGGGTTTACGGTCCTCTACGAAGAAGTTGTACAGCTCCCGGCGTGTTTGGCGACCAATGAGAAGAACATCTTCAAAACCTCTTGTCGTTACCAATGCCACGCGAGCGCCTTTCCGTTCAAGCATGGCATTCGTAGCAACGGTGGACCCATGAGTGATTTCTATGTGCTCTCCGTTTCCAACCATTTCTGAGATACCGGCAAAAATGGCGCGGGCCGGATCATCAGGAGTTGATCTGACTTTATGCACTGCCAGCCCATGTTCATCGAATTTGACCAAATCGGTAAATGTTCCGCCGGTATCTATGCCGAGTCGAATCATCCTGCTCTCTGAACTCTGCTGAGGCGATAAGTATATGGGCTGCACAATCGGTCAATGCAGCTCAGTTCGACAAATATTCCCTTCTGGCACTAGCCGAATTCATTAATTATAAAAATGCCCGCCCAGGCTCAAGCACTTCGGGAGATCGATCCGCGAAGGGTTTTTGGCACAAATGAAAAGCACCCGCAGATGGGAGGGCAGGTTTTTCTAATCCGTCGATCCGTTGAGTGTCGGTTTCTTCCGTCGAAGTGGCTCTCTCAGGGGTAGTGTCCTAATTTGAAAAAATTGAGATGGCAGCAACAATGCTCACCGCTGTCACGAGCACCCGCGAAGATGCCGAGGTAGTCCAAAAAATCACCGGGAAACCTTACCAGCCGGTGCTGCGTCTCTTTGTTCAGAACGCTCAATAATGTGCCCCGCCTTCCGCGCACAGGGAACGCGGGGCGATTTTTATTCTTACCATCGGATCAACAGAGGCTATCTTTCGTCTGGCTCCCTCGACAGACAGTCCAAGCCGGAGAGAAAATGCAACTAATGGGGGCTCGAATGTTACGCCTAAGAGCTGCTCTACTTCTGATGACGATGGCTTCCGGATGTGCATTCGCACAACGTCACGGTGGCCCTGCCCCCGCTTCTCAGAAACAGCCAAATCCAATCCTGTCCATTAACACCACGCCGGTAAAGACTTGGAATTACTTTCAGCTCTCGTCTCTGCTCAAGATGGATCGGATTGCAGTAGACGTGATAGACCCAAAGACAAACCGCAAAAACGTATATGAAGGGGTGCTTCTGAAAGAACTCGTCTCTGGCATACATCGCTATCAGCTTGAAATCTATCAAGACTTCTGGGCGTTCAAGGACAAGCATGTCGTGCTGAGTCCGAATCTCAGTATGCAATCTGATGTGATCGTAGCCGATACCATGAATGGGAAGAGACTGAAGACAGATCATCCATTCTGCTTGATAGCGAGGAACGATCGCGGTGATCCGATCATCGTCAATAATCTAGCGTACATCCGGTTAACTGGCACGCAGTAAGATCGTGACATCGGACCGCACGCGGCGAGCGACTCAGGTTAGAGCGCTTTTCGAAAACCACTTGCATTCCAATCGTGCAGCGACTCCACCTCCGGATAGCATCCTTGGCTTCGTCGACGTCTCCACGGATCTTGGCAATCATCCCGGTCAAACGCCTAACTACCAATTCAGGTGCCCGAGATGCGGCCACGTGATCACAGTCTTTTGGGGGCAGCAGCCTGAAAAGAGAGACATGAGCACACTCTTTGCCGTGGAGTCTTAAGGCGACCGGAGGCGGCGGCGTAACGGTTACGCTGCCAGGTTCCTGTGGATGGCGATCCGGTTAACTAGCACGCAGTGAGTGGAAAGTTGACCCTTTCGGCCCCCTGCCATCATAGCGTCATCCGGTCTTCTCCGTCTGCACGCAGTGCTTGTAGTACAGCCGTCCGTTCAGCTTGTAGCGCGCCCATCGGGCTTGTCAGGTTTCGCACATCCGTGGATTGCCGGATGGGTCGTTAATGGTAGGTGGCAGTTTCACGTGGTGTTCCTCGTCTGCATTGTGGGATATAAATTTGGCGGAGGAGGTAGCTACAGAATACTCGTACGGAGCTGAGCGTTGAACATCCCCCGAAGGTGTGCTGCAGTCGGTCGCTTTTGACCAGCCGTCTAGCTCTCCAACTCAAAATCCTCGAGTTCGCGATACCGCGGAGGCATGACTCGAAGCGTGGCCCAATTGCGGTGCTCGGCGCACCCGTACGAGTTGGGTACATTTCCATGATCTAGCGTCTAAGTTAATGATTTTAAATAACTTGATTTGGTGGAGCTAGTCGGGCTCGAACCGACGACCTCGTCGTTGCGAACGACGCGCTCTCCCAGCTGAGCTATAGCCCCACGGAGGCGGGAGACACTCTTTTGAGTTTATCAGGAGTTCAGGGTTTTAGGTGTAGCCTGGGGGCGTAGGGTTTTCTCTCCGTCTTCTATTAGAGCGGCTTGCGAGAAATCTTCGACCACGTGGGTCGTGCGATTTTATATTTTAGAATGAGCTGGTTGCCCAAATCTGCGGCGCAGCTACTTAGAAAAGATTTCCGATATACAGTTAGAGTGGTCGATCCATTTCGGGACTTGATTGCAATTTCGGCAGACACAGACGCCGCTGAATCATGCAGGTAGGCTATCTGCTAATCGCGGCTGCCAATGACGGTGCTTTTGAGCCGGCATCCATCGCACTAAGTTGTCCCTGTGTCGCCGGTGGGTGGCGCAGCGCGACCACAGCCATCCGTCCGGCTTCATAGACGCCATAGATGATGTTGGCGCGCCAAATGTCATTCCGTACAGTGAGGATTTGCCGCCGGATATAACGGAAAGCATGGTTGCCAGGCTTGAAGCTGCCGCCCTTCGAGTTCGAATCAAGTTGCGGATCAGCGGGCCGGCAATCTTGCAAGGAGATAACCGCTACCGACTTGTCGGTAACCATGATGTCTCCGGTCGCGTTGTGAGTGGAAGCCGGCATCTCAGGATTGGAGACGTATTTGACCGATTTCACACAGCCGGCAAAATTCAAGTTGCGAATCACTGTAGAACGCTCATCGTCGATGTCAGGCGAGATGTGATGCACAAAGCCCTTGTACTTCACAGAGAGCACTGCGCCGGTATCGTGCGTCGATGAACTGATCCACACCTGCTCGTCGGATTCCTCTGAAGTCCATTGCCATATGCGAAGGTGATCACGGCGGCCGTAACTGTTGAGACCCTTTTGCCAGTCCATGTCCTCCGGCTTACCGTTTAGAAAGAACGTCATCATCGGCTCTTCCGCATAGCCGCTGTTATTCAGCAGCGCGTAGAAATTCTTCAGATATGTATGCCGGGAAACCGGATCGGCGTTATGCCATCCTGCCTCGCGAAATGCCGATTGAACCTGATCCTCGGACCCGAGGAAGACAAGGTTTAACAGATCGGCATTCACATCCTTTTTGGTAGTCACACGCCAGGGAAGCTGACCAACCAGCTGGCCGAGCCGATCTGACTCTGTGTTGTCAGCCGGAGAAGCATCGTGGGCCGTGCTAACCATCTCCGGCGGAGACGAAATCTCTGTCGTCGTCCGCAGGCGGATATCTGTACCAACCGGGTAATAAATTTCCGGCTCGGGAAAGATCGGGAAGATTGCCTTGTACGCCATCAGGACCGGATCGGAATATGGATATGGACTCAACGTTGGCAGATGAATCAGGTGGCTGTTGATGCTCCCCTGAAACGTGTCGGAACTGCGTATTCCTTGAATCACGCCATTTCGAACGGGTTCGCGGGCATTCTCCACTTCTTCCACGCGAGCGGTAAGTGTGATGATGACACCAGGCCCGGCAATAGCGCGATTGAACTCGAGTTCGAGGGCAGCGGTTTCGTGTCGAATGCCCCACCCTACCTTGCGCTTGCTGCGAACCACGCCGTCGACAGGCGCGCCCATGGGGAGGACGACTTCGTTGTCACAAACCAGATCCTGGGTGAGGACAGCATGAACGGGATCGCCCACTTTCGCCGTGTAGGTTGAAACTGGGGCGGCGAGGCGGATCCAGAGTGATTTACCTGCCGGTATTCGGTCACATCCGAAGGCCATCGTTGCGCACAGGACGCAAGCGAGTGCGAGCCCGCGATTCAGGTAAAGCAAAATTCTCATGCGAACGCGGGACCGCTCCCCGTATATCAACAATAACAAATGGAATAGAGGATTGGCGCCGCGGCCTGGTTCCGAGCTGATTCACGTGCTTCGCTCTGCTCAGGGCAGGCTTCAGATGGCAGGCCCAGGCAATCGCAGAGAGAGAGCAATGTAATAGCAGTTGGCGACCGCGCCCTGGATGGGATCGAAGAACTCCGCCGTCTCGTGGAAGAACTCGCCCGCAGTGGCCCAGTGGCGGCCGGGCGGTTGACATGATCCATTTCTATAAGCCGGATTCAGGTGGCCTCACCGATCAGGACATCCAGATCACGGAAGCAGTGCCTTTGGATGCGGGCGGGAAGTTCATCTACTGCCGGTCGAGCGAGGCAGGGGAGACGTGGCGGCGGTCTATGAGAAGGCGTTCGCTTAGCTCAAGACCGAAACCGCCGCCGACATGCCGGATATCACGCAGACCGCGTGGGGAGATTGCGTAGCAGCAACCGCGCAGCTCAACGGCGGCACGCGCCGCTACTACAACACGGCCAGCCGCACAGCAGACGATCTCTGGACCATCTTGCGGTCGAAGTACCTGTCGCATCGCACCTTCAATCCGATGACCGCGTGGACCTACCGCTCTGGCATGCATCACCCGATCATGTGGATTACTCCTCGGCGCATGTTGTCGGCTCCCACTGCTACACCGTGCTCGGCTGGGCTTACCGCGATTGCCAACGCTGGATTGTTCTTCGCAACCCGTGGGGAAATACGGAGGCAACTGCGAGCGTGCTTGACGCCACCATTTCTATGTATGACGTGAGCTGGTGGAGGCCCATCACGCTGAAGGCTGTTGACGGCGTATTCGCAATGGAGATCGGCGCGTTCAAGAAATAGTTCGCCGGCGCCGCAGCAGATCTATTTCATGCACCTGCCTGGCTCGGGGATTTCTCCGGGCTAGATAGGCTATTAAAGGTGGCGTTGGCTACCAGCCCACACATGCTACCCCGGTCAGGTCAACACCGGCTTATGGGGACCACCTGCCACCCGCCCGAGAGCGGCGGCCTGCTAATGGCAGGCGGCCTCTACTCGGCGGGGCGAGGGCGAGCGAGCTGAGAGCGCAGGTCGGCCCCAAGCTTTGCGGCTACGCTTTCCGCCTGCTCTCTGGACAAGTCGCCCTGGGCAAGATCGGGCGAGCCGCCTCCGCGCAATCCATAAGCGGCGAGAGTTTCGCGAAGGGCTTCTCCGCAATGCAGATTCATGTCGTGGCTGCGGGCAAGAAAGATTCTCGGCGGGTCGGCTTCAGCAGCGATGAAGAGAGCGACGGTCCGGGGAACGGTGGCGCATACGCGGGAAGCTAGCAGGCGAACATATTCACGGTCACGATCGGTAAATGTGCGGCACACGAGCCGGAGGTTGTCCTGGATCATCTCTTCGACGGCGAGGCGGGTGGCGTGGTAGGAGGCAAGCTCTTCGCGCAGTCTCTGGCGCTCCTTGGCCGAGGACTTTCCCTCGGCCTGGAAGCGTTCAATTGCAGCCGGAATGTCGTCGCTGCCCACCGAAAGGGCCAGCCCGGCGCGACTGAGCAGAGCAAAGTCATGGCGAGCCGAGGCGACTGCGCGCAAACCAGAGACGAACTCGATCCGTACCCCACGACTGACGCGCTCGACGGAGCGGATCAGGAGCCCACCGATCTGGCCAGTGGAGCGGACGTGGGTTCCTCCACAGGCGTTCAGGTCGCAGTCGGCAATCTCAATGAGCCGGATGCTTCCGCTGCGCTCCGGAAGCTTGCGTAAATGTCCCTCGGCCAGCAAAGATTCGGCCTCGGCACGTTCCATGGCTCGGATGGTGACAGCGCGGTCTTCGGCAATGATCTCGTTGGCGATGCGCTCGACCCGCTCAAGACTATGGTGGGCGATCGGGCCGGTAGATAAGTCAATCGTCGACGTGGTTTCGCCGAGGTGGAAGGAGACGGTCTGCGCCCCGAGCTCGCGGGCAAAGACGGCGGAGAGGAGATGCTGGCCGGAGTGCTGCTGCATGTGGTCGAGGCGGCGGGGCCAGTCGATCGATCCGTGAACAGGGGTGCCAGCGAGCAGCGGCTTGCGCGTAAAGTGCCAGACTTCTCCCTGTTCATCTTCTTCCACGATTTCGACGGGCGCTTCTAGGGTGGCTCCGTTGCGTGAGGTGGCGGTCAGGATGCCGGTGTCATACGGCTGTCCGCCGCTGGTGGGGTAAAAAGCGCTTCGATCGAGTGCAATCTGCCAGATGGAGACGCCGTCGGCGCGGGAAGATTCGCGAATATCCACGACCTGCGCGGAAAAATTCTGGAGGAAGGCATTGTCGTAATAAAGGCGGTCAGTCATAAGAGGTCGTTCTACAGGAGCAGGTCGCGGGATGGTCATTCAGAGATTCGCTGGGAACTGGGGGAGCTCCGACCTTTGAATGATACCAGCGGCATGTTTCTTTCGACGCCGAACAGAAGGGCAGAAAATTCTTTCCCGAGATGCCAACTTTTGCCCCGTGGACGCGTTTAGGTCTATAAGCATTGTTAGGAGTCCCTTATGCCCCGCTCGCATCGACTCGCAGGTTTCGTTTTCCTCACGCTGCTTGCCACGGCGCCGTTCCTTGTGCAGGCCCAGCAGTCCAATTCAGCTCAGTCGTATCCTGACGACACCTGGATTCCGCGAGGCATGGACGCATTAGGGAATCACGCCAGCTTTCACACAGATTTCACCTTCGACAAGGCGATGCTCGACATGGCAAACAACTTTGTCGGGGACGAGGAGACGCACCGCGTGGTAGCCAAGCTGCGCGGCATCTCGGTGCATAGCTTCCGCTACCCGGCTCCGGGGCTGTATGACACGAGGGCGCTCAATACGGTACGGTCGCAGTATCACGACCGTGGCTGGAAGCACCTGGTGACGTCGGAAGGGCATGGGCTGGCGAAGCCGGGGCACAGCGACGTCTGGATTCGCTTCGAACACGGCGACGTAGAAGGCTTGGTGTTGCTGGTCGCCGATGAGAAGAACCTGAATCTTGTTGCGATCAATGGGGAAATTAGTCCTGTCGACCTGTTGCACCTGCGCGGGCATTTTGGCATCCCGAAATTTTCGGGTGACGACTTTGTCGACCAGAACAACTAAAGCGCAAACTCACTTAAGCCGATTCACGGCATCCAGCTCGCGGGCGGCAATCGCGCGCGGCAGCGGAGCATAGCCCAGCGATTCGCTTTGCTTCTGTCCGGTGGTCAGCATCCAGCGTAAAAATGCGGCTATCGCAGCCTGCTTTTGCGGGTCGCTTTGCTGCGTGGGCACCAGTAGCCAGGTGAAGGTGCTGATGGGATACGCATATTTTCCCGCTGCATTGAGAATGGAAAGGCGAAAATCGCGATCCTGTGCTGCGCTGGTTTCCGCCGCGGCAGCGGTGATGCTGGCAAGATCGGCCTTGATAAACCGCCCGGCGGGGTTTTGGACGGCCGCGTAGTTCAGCCCATGCTGGATGGCGTAGATGAGTTCGACATAGCCGATGGCGTTAGGAGTCTTGCTCACAAGCTGGGCGACGCCTTCGTTGCCGGCAGCCCCCATACCAACCGGCCAGTCGACCCGCGGACCCGATCCATATTGCGACTTCCATTGCGGGCTGGCGAGCGAGAGAAAGCTTGTCCAGACATACGTGGTGCCGCTTCCGTCGGAGCGGTGGACGACGGCGATCTCGGCAGCGGGTAAGCGGAGACCGTGGTTCGATTCGCGAATGAGGGGATCATTCCACTTGCGGACAGCTCCAGAGTAGATGCCGGCAAGTGCCTGCGGGGTCAGGTTCAGCGTGCGGTCCAGCCCGGGAAGGTTGTAGATGGGCACGACTCCGCCGAGCACGGTAGGAAAGTGCAGAATTGGGACGCCGGATGGCGTCGCATCCTTCGCAAGGGGTATGTCGGAGGCAGCGAAATTCACTTTGCCGGCCTCGAGTTTTTCGATCCCCGCCTCGGAGCCGATGGCGTCATAAGTAATGTTCACGCCGGGTTGATCACGCGCGAAGCTCTCCAGCCACTTCTGATAGAGCGGTGCGGGAAGGGTTGCTCCGGCAGCGTGCAGGACCGCCTGGATGCCGGACCCTGCCGGACGCGATGCGGCAGCGTTGGGCATACCGCTATGGATTGCGGTAACCAGCCGGGAAACCAGTTGATCGGCAAGATCATCGGTGAAGCTTTCCGTCCGCAGGTGGGTTGGCGTCACCAGATACGACCATAGCGTCTGATTATCTTTGCCGATGAGCTCGGCGGAGAGATATCCCTGATAGTTGGTTGCGCGCGTGCTGTTCGAGCGAGGACTCGCAGAGATGGTACCCGTGGCCCAGACGTTCGATCTCAGGCGCAGAACAGCGTCCGCGGATGCTGTCTCGTTGACAACCTGAAGGCGATTCTTGGCGAGCTGCTGATCGATTCTGGCTCGTGTTTCCTCGATACGTCTGCTGTCGGGTGAGAACTCGACACGAATGGAGTGAATGCCGCTGAGGCCTTGCGCTCCTTGAGCGAGCCCACCGCAAGCACCGAGGAGCAGGAAGAGAGTCAGGATGATCCATGTACGAAGAAGTTGGTAAGGACTGCGCACAGGGAATCCAGTAGAAATCATGGCATTCACTAGACTGCAACAGAATGGACGTGAATTGTATGAAAATAAGTTGACGGATATCGCGACGAAGGCGACCGCCCCCTGATTACGGACCTGGAGAATCGATGCCAGCACAGCCCCCGCGCCTGAAAGACGTTCCACGCAATTTGAAAGGCTACTTTCTCTGCCTGCTGAAGAAGGGCGAAAGATGGAATGAGACGGAAGGCTCGACGGAACTGATGCCGCAACACCTGGCTTTCCTGCGCCAGCAGATGGAGTCACGAAGATTTGTAGTCACCGGTCCGGTACTTGGCGACAGCGATGACTTAGTGGGCATCAGCGTAATTGAATCAGCGAGCGCGCAGGAGGCGCTGGATCTGGCGAATGAGGATCCGGCGGTCCAGGCGGGGCGGTTGCGGATCGATATTCGGTCGATGTATCTGCCGTCGCTCGATGCGGTGCGCGTGGAGTTTTGAGTGAGTAATAGGACGAACTAAACGGTCGCCTTGATCTCCTTTCTTGCGGAGCGCAGTGGAAATACGAGAAGACTCACGACGAGAGCGACAACAATTCCAAATCCAACCTCCAGAAATCTTCCGATTGCGGCCTGGGCGGGGCCACCATCAATTCTGACCAGAACGATGATGGATAGCGTGACGGCAGCGAGTCGTCCAGCTTTGTCATACGCCAATACGCTGCAAACAAAGATACAGAGAGCCACCGCGAGTCCATACAGAACGTAGTGGCCGTGCCAGACATACCAGGTGACCCAGCCCAGGAAGGCACCGATTGCAGTGCCGAAGATGCGGTCGCGGCACGAGGCAAAAGTAAGGGTATTGTCTACAGCCATGACGACGATGGCCGAAACCGCGGCCCAGTAGCTGTGCTCCAGCCCGAGGAGGTTTCCAAGCGACACGCAGAGCACGGCGGCAAGACCGGTTTTGAAGGCGCTGATAGCGTGGCTGCCAAAGTTCTTTTTCTGCCACCAGTCTATGAATCTTTTTCTCTGAGCCCCTGAGATTGTGAGCATTGCTGTCATCCTTTTCCGGATCAAATCCTTGCTCACGACTCTATCGGAAACGTCCACACCTGGGCCGTAGGGTCGCCCTTAGAATGGGCCTGGAAAAACGTCGGCGTCGGGTTTTGAGCGGCTAATCTATCGGGCCTCCGTTTGATAGAATTACCGCCTAGCATTGCAGGTTCGCTTCATCCGTTTACAAAGAGGTGTAGTCGTGTTTGCTCCGCCGGTCGCCAAGGCAAAGACGAAGACAGCCTCTGATTCTTTGGGCAGGGACGCGACGCAGCGCTCGATATTTGCAAGGCGACCATTTGACGGAGACACGGGAGTCCGGGAGACGAGCAGCGCCTCGTGGAATTTCGGCGACATTCCGATCTATCCTTACGTGAAGTCCGCGACCGAGATACGCGGCTCGACACAGCGCTAGACCAATGAAGCGGAAGCGGACCGGGCGGCTCATTCCTTTGCAGCGCTCCCTTCGACCGCGCCTGCTTCGCACGAACATGAGCAACCAAGACCTCTGCCGCGATTCCCTTCCGCCGCGCCGATCTCTACCGGCAGGAGGCTGCCCGATCCGACTCGCCACATGCTCGAGCACGCTTTTGGATATGACCTGCGAACCGTTCGCCTGCATGACGATGCGATGTCGTGCAGCGTAGCGCGCGGAATCGGCGCGACCGCCTTCGCCACCGGAACGCAAATCGTGATGGACGGATCGGTGAGCCGGCATGTGCTGGCGCATGAAGTCGCCCACGTCATCCAGTCCGCGCTGCAGCCGGCGGCGCCGGCGATTCATTGCTACGAATCTCCCGAGCATGAGGATCTGGGTGACAAAAGCCTCGATCAATTGCAGGTTGCGGCAGAAGCCGAAGCGCACCTGACCGGCAACCTTGCTATGTGCGCCGGCAGCTGCGGACCCGGAAATACACACCTCATCAATGAACTATTCGATTGTCACCGCAACCGCGTACCAGCGCTGGAAATCGCGCTGAACACGATTTTCGGCTTGCTCACTTTCCTTCATATTTTGCCTACCCCCCGGCAAACACAATGGATGGGCTGATAGACCTGCTTCGTCGCTGTCCTGTGATAGGCGGCGACGCATTCGATTTAC
>JBAVYX010000156.1:0-2380 GCA_049588475.1 Silvibacterium sp.
GAGTAGACTTGCACCCAACGCCAAACACAACTGGCATCCACTTCCAGGCCCCGCTCTGCCAATAGCTCGGCAACATGCTCATAGGCCAACGGATATCGCAGATACCACGGTACGGCTTGCAGAATACATCGCCGGGATACTGGCGGCCCTTGACCGGATTTGTCACTGTGATCGGTATGGACTCTTTACCCTATCAGTCCTGATCCTGAACTTCGCAATGAAACCGATTTCGGATGGCATTGATGCTCGTGATTTGCATCGCCTGTTCAAAGAGAGAGGAGTTGATTTGAACTGGCGACCACCAATTCTTAGCCGTCTACGTAACGAATGGTGCGTTAAATAAACTTGAGCGGCAAGTGCGGCTCACTGTTTATTGGGCCTGATCAAAACGTCTTCTAGTCGAAAATCGGAATGAACATCGCGTCAGAGGGCGGATGGACGAGCCAAACCTCGACCTGGCCGCGCTCGACAACGCCTTGATCATTCAGCCGCATCAGGAAAGTCGCCTTCTTGAGTCCCACGCCATCGCCCGCAAGCGACGACAATACCTTCTCTTTCACCCAGACCATAGCGCTCGCGGATCTTCTTCATCTTCTCGCTATACGCGCTGATGAAGTTGTAGCCACAGATCAGCACAGAGTAGGTCATGTAGCTTCCGGAATTCTCGCCGGAGTAATCCGAGAAGATGCCAACCGCATCATTGTTGAAGGCTGCCAGATTTGGCAGCACAAGCTTGCGCTGCGCATCCCGTTCTTTGAGCAGATATTCGAGACTCTCCGTTATGACGGGAAATTCTTCCCGCGGATGGCCTCGGAGGAGATTGAGATCCGGACGCTTCAGAGCCAGGCGGTTCGCAAACTCGATCGTCCGGGCTTGGTATTCTGCCGCATCGTATTCTACTTGCTGGCTCATCGCCATTACTTCTTGCCGCTCAATCGCTACGTGGAGACTATTTCGGACTCAACTGCATTACTTGCGGCTTCGATGTTGAGCCGGTACTTCTGGCCGCGGCGAGGATGGAAGACAAGCGCAGGACGGAAGCACGCGATGCACTTTCCAGAGTTCCGGCGAACGCTCGGGTACACAATGCCGTTCGATCCTTCGAACAGGAGCTTGTTCGCAAGCCCCTGCGAAGCGGCATAACACTGCGGAACTGGATCGGGCTCAAGACAGCTCTTCCGTTCCGCAGCATCGAGCGTGTGAAACTCACCTGAGAAGTCCGCAAGGAAGTCGATGTAATGGAAGGCGTGCCGGCCCTGGATGCGTCCATCCTGGAGAAAGCGCCGTTTGTGAAATGCGACGTCGGCGATAGATGTCTCGATCTCAAAACCCGCATACCAAGCTCCCCGCTGCGCACCATGGAATCGCCCACCGAACGGACCGGGATGCGTAAAGGCTGCATTCACGATGTGGGCTTCGGGGACACCAAAAAGCAGCTCACCGGGACCGATGGCACTGTTGCCACCGTTCTCCGCAATCTTGCGCTCGTTAGTGGCAGTATCAAGCTCGCTCAGATCGGAGAGGACATCTGGCGGGAGAGGAAGGCTTTCAAGGACACTCTCAGCTCCATACTTCGCTGGGATGAGTCTGTGGGTTCCGGCCTGGTCGAACTGTTCGAGCTTTGTCAATCAGTGCCCGCCTCGCTCCGCATCGACCAGGCTTCGGACCTGCTGCAGCCCCGGTATTCCGGCTCGCACCATGAAATCGACAGGCGTCTGGCCGCGGAAGAGAGGGTTATCGTTCGGCTGCGTCACCCAGCGGTCCGCGAGCTCGTTCGGAAGCAGGATGTGCAGGGCCTTGTAGATTCCGACGATGTAAGAGATTCGGGTGAGCTCGTCCTGCCGCAACGTACCGGCTGCCGACTTCAGCTTGTACACCGTCGAGCGAGGCATTCCCCCCAGCAGCTCCCCGGCTCGCTCGATCGGAATCTGCCACTTGTCCATGATGGCGAAGAAGCCGTCGATTGCGGATTGGCTCAGTCGCTCTCGCGTCTCCAGACGGCTCAAATCCGGGGTGGCGTCGAACCGGTATCCCGGGGCGGCATAAGTCGGAAAAATCGCCATTTGCTATTTCCTCCACCAAAAAAATTGTCTCATAATGGATAAAATATGTCTACATATGGATGGATCGGCGGGTATGGTCCTCAGTGCGGTCATAAAGCTGTGAGGCCAGGCGGTCCGCCGCGATCGATCGCCGAGCGCTTTGCGAAACAGCCGCTTGGCAGCATCGGCGTCACGGAACGCTGACAGCTAGAAATCGATGGTGTCACCCGCGGAATCGATGGCCCGGTACAAGTAGCACCAGTGTCCCTTCACGCGGACGTAGGTCTCGTCCACCCGCCACGACTTGTTTGTCGGCTTGAGATGCCTTCGCAGTCGTT
>JBAVYX010000157.1:0-6497 GCA_049588475.1 Silvibacterium sp.
GCGGCCCGGCGAACCATTCAAGGCTACGAAGCAGTCCACATGATCCGGAAGGGGCAAGCTCGATGGGTGGGCGGGAGATGATCTGCCTCGACAGATCGAGTTCATCGACCATCTCTTCGATTTGGCAGCCTGAACATACGTGCAGGGCATGCAATAATCTGTCTGTGCCTGAAGGTTACAACACTGCCACATGTCAACCGACTGAATCGCACTGAGTCGATTGAGTCGTTTGATATGAAATACCTGGACGACATTAACAGCAAACATCGAATTGCTTAAACCTGACCGCGGATTCTATTTCTCACCGCCTTTCCGTCAGACACTCCGTCCGAACCTTGCACTGGTTTTGTCGGGAGTTGCGGTTTCGAGTCCCTAGTGCATAACTCTTGAAAGAAACAATGGCCTTGCTCATCCAACCAGCCAGGATGTGTCTCGTCTCCCAAAAGAAACTGGATCAAAGAATGGGGGCGTGAACTGTGTGGGGAGCATTGTTGCGAATGCTTTTCAACGCAGTTGCCACCCGGGTTGTGTTTAATAGTTGGCAAAGATGCTGCTTTCTGCGAAGCTATGAACCATCCTTTTTGCTTCTGAGATTGCTGCTTCGTGGCAATACCTGGATGCTAAAAACTGGCAATCAAGTCTTAACCAGTTAAGACTTAATTGTCAAGCGGGGGCCGCGCCTAACAGGCGGCACTTTGCCGTCCTTCATCAGTGAAGGGAACACGAAGTCCGTCTCCTTCGCATATGGCCACGCCGAAGTCGATGGTGCGCGGCATGGGCTTGCCGTCGACGGCAATTAGGATTGGGTTACTCTCTTGGCCAATCGCTTCTGGTGGAGCGAATCGGTGGCGATTTCTTGGACCGGCCTGCCATCGAGAACGCCCGGCAACTGCAAGAGGATTCAACTGTCGCCGAATTGCCCGGCGGCGCCATCCTTGGACCATACCGTATTGAGTGCAAACTCGGCGAAGGAGGCATGGGCCAGGTCTTCCGGGCGCTGGACACACGATTGGGCCGCTCTGTGGCGATCAAGATCAGTCATGAAGAGTTCAGTTCCCGCTTCGAGCGCGAGGCGCGCGCCATTTCGTCGCTAAACCATCCCAACATCTGCACGCTCCACGACATTGGGCCAAACTACCTGGTGATGGAATTGATAGAGGGCGAGACGCTTGCCGCCCGGCTGAAACAGGGCTCAATACCCGTCGAATTGGTGTCGCGGTACGGTGGACAGATTGCTGCGGCGCTGGCGGAAGCGCACGGCAAGGGCATCGTTCACCGCGATCTCAAGCCTGGGAACATCATGATCGCGAAATCCGGAGTGAAGGTGCTGGATTTCGGCTTGGCGACATCGGGTCAAGATTCAACACTTACCGCCAACCGCTTGGTGATAGGCACTCCCGCTTACATGTCGCCGGAGCAAAGGGAAGGCAAACCTGCCGATGCGCGCTCGGATATTTATTCGTTTGGCTGTGTCCTCTACGAAATGCTGACCCGCGCACGGGCCAGCTCGGTGCGAAAGCGCATTCCGTCAGCAAGGCTGGAAAGAATCGTCAGCCGATGTTTGGAAGAGAATCCTGCACACCGCTGGCAATCCGCCGCCGAGTTGGAGCGGGAACTGACGAATGTGTCTGCCACTGGAAGCCGGGGGGCCGAGCGCGTGCTCGCCGCCGCGGCTATGCCGAGCTTGTCCGTCGGGTGGCTCTATGCGGGGTTGGTGTTGGTGATTACCGCTATCGCCGGCGGCGTGTATCTCTATTCCACGAGAAAATCGGCCGTGCCGGTGGCCACGCAGGTTGAGTGGACGCCGCTCACCGATTTCGCTGATTCCGTAGTTTCGCCGGCGATTTCACCGGATGGCCGCATGCTGGCGTTCATTCGCGGCACCGACACCTTCGCCGGACAGGGCCAGGTCTACGTGAAGTTCCTACCAAATGGCGAACCGGTCCCATTGACCCATGACGACCCGGAAAAGATGAGTCCGGAGTTTTCTCTTGACGGCTCGCGCATTGCTTATACCGCCTTCACCGGTACTGCCTGGGACACTTGGGCCGTTCCAGTCCTCGGCGGTGAGCCCCGGCTGATGCTGGCCAACGCCGAGGGCCTGACCTGGATCGACCAGAAGAACATTCTTTTCTCTGAAATCAAGACGGGCGTTCACATGGCTCTGGTGACTGCCGGCGAAAACCGTGAGAATAGCCGTGAAATATATGTGCCTCCCCGCGAGAGAGGCATGGCGCACCGTTCGGCGATCTCCCCCGACCACAAGTGGGTCCTACTGACGGAGATGGACAATGGCGGATGGCTACCCTGCCGTCTGGTTCCTTTCGACGGCAGCTCGGCCGGCCACGCCATCGGACCAGCAAGTGGAGGGTGCACTTATGTCGCATGGTCTCCCGATGGGGCCTGGATGTATTTCAGTTCCGATGCGGGCGGCCGTTTCCACATTTGGCGGCAGAAGTTTTCCAACGGGCCGCCTCAGCAGGTTACCTCCGGGGCCACTGAGGAAGAAGGCATCGCCGTGGCCCCGGACGGGCGATCGCTGATCACCTCGGTGGGGCAGGTGCAGAGCACGATCATGCTCCGTGACGCGAAGGGGGAACGGCAAGTCTCCTCCGCGCAGTATGCGGAGAGCCCACAGTTTTCGCACGACGGCAGATACCTCTTTTATGTAGTGCCGGCCCATGGCGCGGCCGGCCACCAGTACATCAAGGGAGAGTTTTCTCGCGTTGACGGAGATCTTTTTCGGGTCAACCTGGAGACCGGCGCCAACGAATATTTGCTACCTGGTTTTCCGATCCGCGGTTACGCCTTGTCTCCCGACGGAAAGCGAGTGGTGTTTTCCGCGGTCGACCCGCAGAGTCGGGTACGTCTCTGGATTGCCGATCTGGATCTTCGTTCTTCGCCGAGGCAATTTCCTTCCCTGGTGGATGAAGATGATCCGAATTTCGATCAGAACGGCAATATTTACTTTCGCGCCGCCGAAGGGACGTCAAATTTCCTGTACCGAATGAAAGAGGACGGAAGCGACAGGGTAAAAGCGCTCCCAAACTCAATTTTGGGACCCTTGGGCATCTCGCCGGACGGACGATGGGCGATTCTTTTCCAGGCGTCATCCAAAGGTGGGGCCTCAGCTGAGACGGTTGCAGCTCCGCTTAGCGGAGCAACTCCAGTGACGATCTGCCACGCGGTCTGCTATGCAATGTGGGGCGATGAAGGCAAGGTTCTTGCGATTCAAACCGTCGCGGAGGGAGCCGACAGAACGGTTCTTCTATCGGTTGCGCCCAGTGGCGGCATACCTACGCTGCCGCCCGAGGGAATTAACCCCGACCACAGCAGTCAGCTGGCAACCATGAAAGGCGCCAGGATCATGGATAAGTTCATCATTCCTGCGCCAACCTCCGCACAGTACGCATGGGTGAGTGTGAGTATCCACCGCAATCTTTACAGCATTCCTTTGCGTTAGTTATTGTTTTCGCCTTCTTAGCGAAGGCTCAGCCGTTCTTGAGTGGCGAATGTCTTTTGAATGTGTTGCCGCGTCAGTCATTCCTGAAAGCTACAGCCATTCTTGCCGAGCGATAAATCGCCGAGTATCAAACGGACAGTCTGTTCGGGCACTCGGTGGCTCGATGAGCGCGTTGGGCCTGATATCGCCAATTGAGCTTGCCAGAGCTGATTGCAGAGCGGTTGGGGTTGTCGACTCAGCTTCCCAAGCATGCAGTTGATCGTCGCCCGCTTCTGGCTTCCGGATCTGGTGAGAGGGTTTTTTGCGTGAGATCGCGTGCGCAAGGTCGTCTTAATTTATTTAATCTTTCGGAACCATCGTGGAACTCTGCTCTTGTACTGGAGGTAGGTCTGACCGAATGCCGCTTCCAGGGTGCGTTCCTCACGCGGCACAAAAACGAACGTCACAACGGACGACAGGACCAGAAATCCGATTAGGACGGGCAGGCTCCCGAACAAAATAGCCCAGCCAAGCCATAGCCCCAGTTCAGCGACGTACATCGGATTGCGTGTCAATCGATAGGGGCCACGCATCAACAAGTGGGAGGGAGTCAGCCCTAACTTGACCCTCTCAGGGGCCTGGGTAATAGCTAAGGCCAGAATCCAGATTAGAAGGACGGCCGCGAGAGTAACCACGATCAGGCCAAACCGATTCCAGATCCCCGGTGACCCCTCTGCCCATCCATAACGTGGCATACGCGTTGAGAGTGCCCACGGAAGCACTCCATGTGCCAGTGGAATAACGATTAGGCAAACGAATAGCGCCATACTGACGGTCATCGAGCGCCGAATGGTGATCATACTTGGGCTCGCTTGACTCGCCTGATTGGCTGAATGAAGCTCATGTGCTGCTTACCCACCTATAGGCGCTCCAGTACCGGCAGCGTAATACGCGAAACATCATCAGAGTATGACGCTCCGAGCACGTATGTCAGAGGTCCTAGCTGTCCAGGAATGGATGTGCTTCCTGCACTCCATTCGTAGCCTCCGAATCCTTCAGTAAGTTCCGATAGCTCGGCTATCGTGTAAGCCCGAAGTTGAGAGACCACGCCGTCCCAACAACACATAAAAGGAACGAGGGGTATTAAGTAGGTCCATAGCAATCGCTTCCATAGGAAGGGTTTTATGAACGCGTCGCAACGATGACAAACAGGGGCGTAAGCAGCAGTGAAATGATCGTGAGCAACCTGCGTTCCGGGATTTCAAAAAATGCAGATAGGCTGCCCTGCTTTGACGGCATCCTGCAACACGGCCCTTGCCGCCCCGGCGAAAAGTGATGGAAGGCATTGAATATGGTGCGCACTCCAACCAACTCGGCTGGTACTTTTGTGGCGTCGATGGAATCTGAGATATAGCGGAGATTGAGCGCATGTTGAGAGGAAATATCGCGAAATGCTCTCAGATTGGGAAGCTTGTCGGTCAGAGTGAATTCAACGTTGATTCCTTCGGAGGCCAACGCCTCGTATAACGCCAGAACCATCCCTCCTCGACCGGAGCAGAGATCGATTACCTTCAATGTACCGGTTTGTTCAGACATCCTCCGCAGAAGGGGCAGCACAGGTTTGTACAGAGCGAAGCGTACTTCCAAAAATCCTAAGTAGTCCAGGGCGAGATCGCGAATCGCATGCGGAAACCATTGCAGATCTTCCCATTCGAACAGCTGTAACCGTGGCAAAGGCATTTGTTTTCAGTCCCGATACGGCGCTCGCTTTGCTGACGGCCCCCGCAATCAACCTTCCACAAAGGCCTTCGACAGAGGTTTGGTCACTGCCCTCGCAATTCGCTTTCGAAGCCGTCGCTCTTTCGTAGAACCTGGTTCCGTGACACAGGTTGAGGAAACTGGTTGTCTTGCGCAGTTCGGAGATGCAATTGGAATAGAACTGGTAAGCAGCTCAACACAAATGCGAGCGACGGAGTATATCTTTGGCGCCGATTCAGCAAATCGTCCAAAATTCTAGGTCGACTGATACGAGAGCCAAAAAAATCCACTTCTTCTTGCAGAGATGCTGTTTTCTGTTGATAGCAGAAATAACAGCTATGGAGCGAGTGTTTGAGAGCTCCCATAGCGTATCTCGTAGCGTTCGGAAACACGGGAAATACTGCCGCGCTCATGATGATCGCGCTCATGAAATTGAAGAGCGCCTTCAACACATCGAGCCTGCGAAGCGCAGGAATCGCAACCTGCGTCAGCAGTTCCTCGCCCCACACAGTTACGGCCGAGATCATCACGCCGGCAAATACGATTCTGTCGACGAAGACCGTCTCAAATGGCGAGAGTCCAAGCACTCGACTTATTTCTCCCGATAAAAGATCGCTTCGGGTGCAAACAAAGCTGGACAGAGAATATCCCGCACAACGCTCTAAATACTTTTCGAGCCAGCCGCGAGTCCGATCAGACGGGGCACGGAAACCGTGCGTAATCTCAAGGGCAAAAACCTTCTCCTGAATTTCGCGGCGATCCGCTCGGCTCGCGGAGTCGGGGAGAACGACGATCAAGTCAACGTCCGATACGGCCGCCGCGAACGCTCCCTTTGCCGCACTGCCGAAGAGAATCACGCTGACCAAAGAGGCGCCACTTGATAAACGCAGTTGTGCAACGGCCTCGAGATACTTACGAATAAGACAACTAGAGTTGGCGGGGACCTCATGATACGCGAGCATCGCTACACCAGGCTCATCCGCAACGCAGTGCATTGCCGCCTGTTGCTGCTCTTTGCTGCCAGACATAAGGCCATCTTAATCTTCCTTGTGAGAAAGGGGCCCGCAATCGCCATAGCACGCCTCGTCGTACGGGCAGTCCATTTCGAGGAGCTACAGATGTGGCCTTTGCCCCAAACGGGCACGTATTGATTGCCGATGGGTACGGGACCGCGCGGATTCTGGAATATAACGCTGATGGTCAGCGGATACGTGAATGGGGGCGCCCCGGTACTGGCCCTGGCGAATTTCATCTCCCGCATGCAATTCAAATCAGCAGAAACGGGATCGTTTATGTG
>JBAVYX010000158.1:0-57971 GCA_049588475.1 Silvibacterium sp.
GGCGACGTTGTGTACAACCAATGCCGCATGTACGTCGGCGACACCACCCCCGAGAGCCGAAAGAATTGGATCGCGGCGCTAGACCGGTTAGCGGCGCTGAACCCGGCGATTGTTGTCGCTGGTCATAAGAAGCCTGGCGCGCCCGACTCTCCCTCGACGATCCAGGACACCAAGCGCTACCTGCAGGACTTCGATCGGGTGCAGAAAACCGCGACGTCCGACCAGGAGCTGTTCGATCAGATGACGGAGCTATACCCGCATTGGGTAGCCAATCAGTCGTGGTTGATGTTCGGATTCCCGCAGCCATAACCCAACGTGCCTGCTACTCATTCCCGACCGCCGCGAACAGGGTAAAGCTCCACGCTGAGTTGCAGGTTTCAACTAATGTTTCTCCGGGTTCCGCGTGGTTCGTCGCCAAGCCGGAACTTTCGACCGTACCGCGTCCGGGCAATCAGCTCCTGGGCCGTGTGCGTCCCTGCATCAACACCGTTCCGGAGCTTTTCAAGTCCGCGATAACGTCCTTCATTGAAATTGGGTTATCCAAGTATATTTACACGGTCTTAGTAGTAGCTTAGGCTCACCTACGACGCTCCTCACCCTGCTCACAACCTCGGCGGTGATACTACCGCGCTGTAGGCACCATTGGACTCGGCGCAAGACCGCAATAGGAATCAGTCGCCGATGTCCAGATTGAGCCGTCTGCGAACGTCACCTCCTCCACCGTGAGCCTCTCTACCATGGTCGGAAGGATTTGCTGGGGCAAAGTCAGATGGAGGAATTGTGCAAAGGTTTTGTCCATGCTGACGGTTCCGTTAGCTGTCAGGATCAGGTGAACCCTCTGCGAATCGAGATCGTAGATGTTCTTCTTTGCAAAAATTTCTGCAGAGATTTTCATGGCCCAGGAGGAATTTGTGGTTGGCCCGTTTATCCGCCAAGCCATGAATCGGCGAGCGTGCCTGCGTGAAACGCCATTGCGCTGTTCGCCAGCGGCTTAGGTCGGGTGCCCCGTCTTTCGCGCACGTTGCGAAAAGGTAAGAGACCGCGCAGGTTTTGCGCCGCAGGCGCGTCCCGCCGAAAGGCGCGACCCCTGCGCGGACTCTCTTGCCTGCTAACGGTTACTTGGCGAGCTGCGCCTCTACCTCGGGCAGCACCGGCGTGCCTTCGATCCTCACCGCATCCAGCGCCGACGGATCCAGCCCCAGCGCCTTCAGGATCGTCGGCGCTACCTGCTTGGTTGTCGTTTCAGCCCAGACAGTCTTTGGCCTGAAGTGTGAATGAGCTACCAGCAGCATGACATTGGTATCGTCATGCGAGAACCCGCCATGATCTCCGATCATCGTCGTACTGCCCGAATACGTCACGCCTATGTTCGGCGTGACGATGATGTCCGGCGTCCGCGGATCCTGCCCCGGTTCAAGACCTCCCACGCCGAAGTTCAGCGCCAACGCCGGTCCGTAGTAGATCTGCCCCAGCCCGATCGCGGTCGCATTGCTTTCGAGAAGCTTTACAGCATCGTCGACGTTCACGCCCGGTTTCAGCCAGAGCACAGATACATCGTCTTCTGTTGCGCCGATGCCCGTTGCGTTCAACGGCGACTCAGAGAATGGGATGGAAGTCCCAAGCAGCGTCGCCGGCGTATTGGCGCCGTCTGCTACGTACAGGTTCGGATCGATCGGCGAGGCTCCATGCTTTGCCGTGATGATAATCAGCGTGTCGTCATAAATGCCCCCATCCTTGAGACCATTGATAATGTCGCCAATCGAGGCGTCGACAAACTTAATCTGTCCCACCAACACATTGCTGGGCACTCCCGCCGCGTCCTTATAGCCGCCCGGGCCGACGTTCGGCTCATTCACGCTCTCGCCGATATACTCCGACTGAAAGTTCATGCCGAAGACCGTCGGTACTTTCGCCGGCGCTCCGTTATGTGTCTTGCCCGCAATCTCTTTCAACAGTGCATTCACTTTCAGCGCGTCATAGCACTGGATATTCGCGAAGCTGTTTGTCCACGAGGACAGGCTGCCCACCGTGTCGCGAATTCTGTCGCAGGGTACGCCTTCCGCGGTCTTGATGCCCGGCAGCGGCACCACGGTCGAATCCACTTCCGGCGAAAAGTAGTCGTCAAGGCCCCTGCCGCCGTGTCCAGCCACAAAGGAATAAGACGCGTGCTTGTCGATCCATGCCGTGTAGCCGCCCGCCGCATGGACCACGCTGAAGATGGTGTTCGTGCGGACGAAGTTCCACGGATACACCGGCGCGCAACCTGCCAGTGGGTCCCGCACCAGCTTCTTCGGGTCGATCGAGGCCACGCCGCCTTCGGTCAGAGCGGCGCCCGGTGCGCCTCCGTTCAGCTTGGTGTCGTCATAGGCGATGCCCTGGTCGTAGTCCGTCGTCGTTCCCGTTGGTAGAGCGAATGGGGTGCACGTCCCCCCGGCGAGGCCGGTGCCCGTGGTTTCTGCCGGCGGATCAAGCGACCGGTCATACGCAACGTCGTAGTACATGCCGGTGCTCTTCGGCGAGCCGCCGGTCACCAGCGCCGCCAGCCCGGGAAAGGAGTCCGATGGCCGGGACGACGAGGTGGCTACATAATTGATCGCCGTCTGGCCCAGGAGCGCCATATTCGGGCAATAGGGATTGCCGCTGTTCACGTGGATATTCCCGTTGGCACAATTGTAGAAATCAACCGCGTGCATGCCGTCGATGCTCAACAGCAGGACATGCTTGATCTTTTCCGTGCCCACAGCGTCTTTATCAGCCGCCATTCCATGCGTTGACGATGCCAACGCTACCGCTGCCACAGCTCCACTCAGTACCAGCCTGTTCACCTTCATCGAAAACCTCCACGAGAGTATTAACAACAAAGCTGATACGCAGGCGTTACATCTCTGTGAAATCTCAGCTAATCCTGTCCGGCAGGCTTTGTCCGGTGTCCGGCAGCTACGACGACGCGCGCCCATTTCCGCAGGCTCGGCGCACGCGGTGGTCGGTTTCCCGCCTGGGCGGAAGAGAAGGGCGATTTCCGACGCCATCGGTTTTCACACGGAGCGTCAACAGCAGGGAAGGGAAATCGTCACATTTGGTCTACTCATCACGTTGTCATGAGGCACTGCGGATTCTCATATGGTCTATACAAGGCATAGCGCTCATTGCTCATGTTGTCAGATCCAACAAAAGAGATCCACTGCTATGACTTAGTCAAAAGGAGCGCGTTTCTCACTGAAGAAAATGATTCAGCCGATGCAGGGGGTCGAACCGCAGGAGTCAACTGGCTAACCTCGATGATGATGGAGCCCATGGCAGCGGAGCCTTCTAGAGTCAACACCAGCCAATCGATCAAGGAACCCCACTCGCTGGGAGCTACGCCGCCCGACACATTGGGTGCGGGTGGAAAGGCACGCCTCCAATCTGGAAGGGTCGCCCGCAAGATTGATTCTTGGTTCTTCAGGGTATCTTAAGCCATGCTTGTTAGATTGATATCGCGAATTCATTCCTCTCGTTAATCCAAATGTCGACATCGGCTTTTCGCAACAGAATCTCAAAGTATCCCCGCATGTAAGGAGGCTCAATGCGCTTTAGTGCGTTTCTCCTCAAAATCGCGACCGCACTGGCGCTTCTCACACAACCATCGCTCTCGTACCGTGTGACCCACACCTATGTGTTGGGCGGTGATGGAAGTTGGGACTACGTCGTGCCCGATCCACCCAGTCATCGGCTCTACATCGCTCGCCAGAATCGGGTGATGGTTGTGGACGAAGACAGCGGAAATTTGCTTGGGGAAGTCGCCGAGGTTCACGGCGCGCACGGAACTGCTATCGCAGCAGACATCGGCCATGGGTTTGCCACTTCGAGCGAAGACAAATCGGTGGTGATGTTCGACCTCAAAACTTTCAAGATGCTGGGCCGAATCCCCGCCGCTGAAGACACCGATGCGATTCTCTTCGACGGGGCATCAAACCGCATATTCACACTGAATGGAGACGCTCACTCGTCAACGGTAATCGATCCACGCACCGGGACACTCATCAAAGATCTCCCGCTTGGCGGCAAACCCGAATACGGCGTCTCAGCTGGTGACGGAAAGGTATATGCAAATCTCACAGATACGAGCGAGATAGTTGAGATCGACGCGAAGAGCGCTACAGTTGGACGCCGATGGTCCACCGCTCCGTGCAAACAACCGGTCTCAATGGCAATCGATAAGGTCAACCATCGTCTTTTCAGCGGATGCCGCAGCGGGCTGATGGCAGTCTCCGATTATCAGGCAGGCAAAGTGGTTGCAAGCGTTCCAATCGGCTCAGGGGTGGATGGCGCTGGATACGACACTACCGTACGCAACGCCTTCGCCTCAAATGCGGATGGCACTCTCACAGTGATTCATCAGGACAGTCCCGATCAATATCACGTCATGGAAACCGTGCCGACGCCGGTTGGCTCACGCAATATGGGTCTAGATCCCACAAATCACCGCCTATTTGTCGTCTCGGCGAAGTTCGGACCTGTCCCTGCGGGCGGACGTAGAGGGCCTGTATTACCGGGGACTTTCACTTTGATGACGATTGAGCCCGAGCCGACTGCGCGCTGACTGATTGAAGCCGACAAATGCGCCGGTAATCTCTGATCCGCAGGGAGCTCAAGATGATCATGATACTAAGAATGTGAGATCTAGTGGTTGATGAGCGATATGCCCTGCAGGCTTCAACTTAGCAGTACTTCTGGTTTATATGCTCCGTCGACGCCGAGGAAGTTCGGGGAGGAGTGAAGCATGCCCGGCTGAGGCGGTTGCGAAACGGCGCGATCAGGGCGCCCCAACTTTTGCACTTCTGACGGCGGAAGCTCGGGAGCGATCCGGTGGATTGCCGATTCGAGAACCGCATGGCGCCGAGCGCGAACGCCGACAAAGGATGGGTCGTACTCTTACATCCACTCCGGATACCCGACAATCCGCACAAGAGCCGAATGCGACTGAACCTCGCCAGTTCGGTGTCTGCTTCGTTTCATACTGAGAAAGGATGAGCTTGTGCAATAGGCCTTCCAATCCAAGTGCAGCTTCGCTCGTCGACCGGGTGCCCAGCGGTAGAAGAAGACCCCTCGGTTATAACGCTAGGTGCCCGATCGGCCAGCGGGCGCCCCCGTCGATCGTTTGCAGAAAGGCCTATCGCGAATTCTCCTGGTTGGTAGATCATGATCGGGTGACAATTACGCTGCCGATTCCGATGATCGCGCTACAGCTTCCACACTAATTCCTAGGTTCGCGCCATGTCCCAGTCTCCAAACCCGGCCGCGCCGCAGCAGGTGGCACCTCTGCTTGCCTTGGCTACTAGGTTGCTCAGGGCAGGGCGACGGGCCGATGCGATCACGCCGTTGCGCGATGCAGCGCGGCTGGAGCCGTTCAATCCCATCGTCCAGCATGATCTCGGTCTCGCCTACCTCGAGGTCGGCCAGGTACCGGATGCCATCGCGGCATTGCAACGGGCCGTCGACAGCAACCCGCGTTACACCGATGCATATTTCCGCCTGGGAATCGCCCTGGAGAAGCTGGGCGACATCGGCGGAGCAATCGTTGCGTACGACCGCGCCACTCAGCTGCTCCCATCGCTGACCGAGGCGTGGTTCCGAGCCGGTGCCCTGGTCTACACACTGGGCCATCGTGACGAGGCGATCGGCTGTTTCCGCCGCGCGGCCGCGACCGGAGGTAAGAGCAGCTTCGGCCGCCTTGGCATGGCGCGGGCGCTCCTGACCGAGGATCGCAATCAGGAAGCCGAACAGGTGCTGCGACGGACGCTGGCGGTCGATCCAAGGAACGCCATGGCGCATGACCTGCTGGGCAATCTGCTCACTGAGTTCGGCCGTTTCGACGAGGCCCGCGAATGCTTCCAACGCGCAATCGCGATCGCGCCGCTGCTGTCGGGAAGCTACTACGAACTGGTCCGATGTCGCCCCGTCACGAGCGATGACGACGGGCTGCTTCAACGGATGGAAGCCGCCCTCGCCACACCGGGGCTGGAGGCGGCGCAAAGCCTGCGGATTCACCTCGCGATCGGGAAGGCGGCGGAGGATCTTGGCGACTACGCCCTGGCCATGCAGCATTTCGACGCCGCAGACGCTGTGCGCCGAGGCTTCGCATCGTTCGACCCGGCCGCGTTCCCCATCGAGATCGACCGTCTGATTGCCCGATTCGCACCCGAATTGATCGCGCGGGCGCCAGAACTCGGCAGCTCCGATGCCACCCCAGTGCTGATCATCGGGATGCCGCGGTCCGGCACAACTCTCGTCGAGCAGATCGTTTCTATCCATCCCGAGGCCGCAGCCTGCGGCGAGTTGCATTTCTGGAACCAGCGCGGGACGGCGTGGCACAGCTCCGGCGTGCCGGGACCCGACACGCCGTTCCTGGCCCAGACGTCGGCAGATTATCTCGGCTTGTTGCGCGCGATCGCGTCGAAGGCGGCGCGAGTGACCGATAAGATGCCGTTCAACTTTCTCTGGGCCGGACTGATCCACTTGGCCTTCCCGCATGCAACCATCATTCATTGCCGCCGCGCTGCAGTCGACACAGCTCTGTCGATCCATCAAACTCATTTCAACCCGACCCTCACGTTTCCGACCGGAGGCGCCGAACTGGTCACGTATTTCCGCGGCTACCAGCGCCTCGTCAACCACTGGCGGAGCGTGCTGCCGGCGGACCGCTTCCTCGAGGTCGATTACGAGGAACTGACCAACGAGCCCGAACCAGTCATCCGGCGAATCATTGCCGCCTGCGGTCTGGTGTGGAACGATGCGTGCTTGCGCCCCGAATCCAATCCGCGGGCTGTGAACACCCCCAGCAAGTGGCAGGCCCGGCAGCCGATTTTTCGCAGTTCCGTCGGGCGTTGGCGACGCTATGAACCCTGGCTAGGTCCGCTGCGCGCGCTCGTCGATGAAACGCCAGAACCGGACGCGGGTATCGTCCGATCGTGATTGGCTAAAGCGGCGACCTCACCGGGCACGAAGACAACGTCCAAGAAACACACTCTGCTCAACGTGGAGCAGCGCGCGTGTGAACCTCGCATACATCTGCCTCGTGAAGGGGTGACAAAACTGTAATCTCACTGTCACCGCCCTGTGCGGCACGCGTTTCTATTCTCGTTTCCGTGCGCAGTTTCGTCTGCGCCGATCGTCGTAAGCCCGTTCGTTTTGTAATGCCCGTTCCAAGTCATAAGCCCGTTTACAAGCTGTTTGGAAAGATTGGTGACCGCGATGTGCACGGGGCGCTGATCATGTTCTACCCCCAGTGCCGCACGGTCGATCCCGATGGCGTGATGAAGAAAACCAAGAGGAGAATGGTACATGTCCAGAAAAGCGTCTCGAAACTCTCGAAATAAACCTCGGATCAACCGTCTGCGTCCGCTTGCCGGTCTGCTGGCGACAGGGCTGATTGTTCCGGGGCTGGCTGGCCAGTCCAAAGAATTCCCGACCTACGTCGCCGGTCCGCAGGCAAACGGCTCGTGGGTCGTCAGCAGTGGCCAGATCATTACCCCAGCCGGCAAACAAGTAGACCTTGGCATCCGGGTCCGCGCGAAAGCGATTGCGCTGAACCCCAATTCCAAGACTCACACCGCCGCGGTCCTCACCGATGGCACATCGACGTCTGATGGCAACGGAGCTGTCGAGGTGTTTGACACCAAGACCGGCGTTGTCTTGCAAAACTACATCCCGTTCGGAAGGGATCCGAGCGGCAGCTATAGCGGCATCGCTTATACTGCGGACGGCAAACGCCTGATGTTCAGCCAGGACAGCAGCAACATCACCGTCGCCAAGGTCGATTCGAATGGCTTGCTGGAAGACGAAGTTCAGGTCAGCGTACCGCCGAATAATTCCTTCATCACCTGCTTTCCGAACAGCCCTCCGGCTGCTTATGCCAACCCCTGCGGCAGCTTCTACACTCCGAGCACGTCTTATCCCGGCGGCATCGCAATCACAGAGGATGGCAGGAACGCCTATGCCCTGCTGAACCAGAACGATACGCTCGCCAGGATCGACATTGGCGCGACGGTCCCGAAGCAGGCTCAGCAAATCCGGGTTGGCAACGCTCCGCACAGCATTCTGATCAGCGGCAGGACCGCTTACGTCAGCAACGAGGGGGGCCGGGCCGCTACGGAGGCCGATTTCCAGATCAACTCCGCGGGTACTGAAATCGTCGCCGACCCAGTGGTTGGCGCGGCGATTACCGGTACAGTTTCCGTGGTGGATCTGCCCTCGTTGAAGGTCACCCATACCATTCCGACCGGTCTGCATCCGACGGGGTTGGCATTCTACGGGGGATTCCTGTTGGTCGCCAATACCTACAGCGACACCATCTCGGTCATCAACACGAGTAAGAACGAGGTGGAGTGGACAATTGACCTCGGACTGCCGATCGGAGTGCCAGGCGGAGGCGAATCAGCCTATGGCGCCGCGCCGAACTCGATCGCCGTCGATGCCAAGAACGGCCTTGCCTACGTCGCCCTTTACCACGCCAACGCGGTCGCGGTGGTCAGCCTTGCCAAGGGTGTCAAGAATCCCGTCTTAGGCATGATCCCGGTAGCCTATGCGCCGGCGTCGGTCGTGCTGGACGAAGCCGATAACGTACTCATCGTCGCCAACGACAAGGGCATCGGTGCGCGTAATTCTTTCGAGACCGACTACGGCGTCAGCAGCTACAACACCCACCAGGACAATGGCACTGTTAGCATCGTTCCTGTACCGAATGGTAGGACCTTGGCCACGATGACCCAGCAGGTCTTCGTGAACAACCACTGGGATCGGACCGAAAATATCAAGTCTGCCTCCGGTGGTAGCCCGTACAACAACCCAGTGGCAATCCCTGCCAAGATCGGCGATCCGTCGTTGATCAAGCACGTGTTCCTGATCGTTCGTGAAAACCGCACCTATGATCAGATCCTGGGCGACGTGGCCGCCGGCGATGGCGACCCCTCGCTGGCAGTATTCGGCGGCAAGGACACGCCGAACGTGCACGCGCTGGTAAAGCGTTTCCCGCTCCTCGACAATTACTACAACCCGAGCCGCCAATCGGCTGACGGTCACCAGTGGCTCATCGAGGGTTTCGCGCCGTATGCTGACGACATCCAGTCGCCTGACTGGGTCCGTAGCTATCCGGGCGGAAATGCCGGCGATGCACTTGCCTATCAGAACAAGGGCTTCCTGTTCTCGGAAGCTGCTGCCGTCGGTCTGCCGGTAAAGATCTACGGCGAATATGTTGAGAACGACACGTTCTTACAGCCGAACGGATCGACCAGTGAGCCGAGCTGGAGCCAGTTTTACGCCGACTCCAAGAAGTTCGAGGCTGGGTTCGAGAAGACGCTGTACTATCAGAATACGGTCCAGGCTCAGTCCTCTCTCCCGGCAGTCTATGACCACCTCATCAAGAACTTCCCGCAGTTCGATCTAGGTATCCCTGACCAGTTCCGAGTCGATCTGTGGTTGCAGGACTTCAACGCTGACGTCGCGGCCGGTACGGTGCCGGCGTTGAGCATCCTGTGGGTAATGGACGATCACACCGGTGGCCCGCCAACCCCGGACGCAGAACAGGCCGATAACGACCTGGCCATTGGGCGCATTATCGACTACATCAGCCACAGCAACGTCTGGTCCTCGTCGGCGATTTTCATCTCGGAAGACGACGCTCAGAACGGCGTTGACCACATCGATGGTCATCGTAGCCCAGGCTATGTCATCAGCCCATACGCCGTGCAGAACGGGCCCGCCGACCATACTTGGTACTCGCAGACCAACATAACCCGGACGATCGAACAAATCCTCGGTCTGCCGCCTATGAACCAGTTCGACCTCGTGGCATCGCCGATGAGGACAGCGTTTGTCGAGGGCGCGCCGCCCGCGACAAACTTCAAGCCATGGACGCACGTGGCGAACCAGGTCCCGCTGGACCAAGGCGTTACAGCGAGCGCAGCGAACACAACGGACACCTCTGCGGTCAAGGCCCTGAGGGTAGCTTGGCAGAAAAAAAAGACGCAGATCTTCGCCGGCAAGCTCACCAAGCCCGACTCCGAAGACCCGGACACCGTCAACCATCTGAATTGGTACATGGCAACCGGGTTTACGCGGCCCTATCCCGGAGAGAAAACAGTTCGTCCCCCGAGCGACTTTAACAGGCCGGCACCCATCAAGGCTGACCTGGACGACTAAAACACGTTCCGACTGCAACAACCCTCTCCCCGATGACCGGGGAGAGGTTTTTTTTCGGCTTAACGCAAAGTCCCTCGCCCTTGGCAAAAGCCGCTCCGTTGCCGGCCGCGATCACTACGGTCGCCGTAACCGGCCCGATGTCTGGGATCGCTATTGCCGTCCGCAGGCTTCGTTTTCGTCGGCCGTCTGCTGAAGCGCCGCGTCGGCTCCGTCGATCCGCCCATGCAAGTGATCGAGTTCCAATCGTAGTTGCGCCAGGAGTACTCGTCGGAACTCCGGTAAGACCCTCGTTAACGCATAGCCATGGAATCGCTTCCCTTAACAATTCGTGATCTATTTACCGGGGCGTAATGGCTGGCCTCTAGAGTGCGATGCACAATTCCACCTCTGGAGGTTTTATGCGTGCTGAGTTTCGGTTTAGCTTCGTTTTACCTATTGTGGTGGCGGTATCTTTGGCGGCATGTGCCGGATCCGGCGCGGCTGCGTCCAGTGAGGTGAAGGGGCAGGAGCTGCCTACAGGAATGAGTATTACTCCGCTGGCCGCGAAGGGGGTGACGTTTCAAACGTTGAACCCCGGGCTCGCAACTCTACCGGATTTCCTGGCGGATATGGCGGTGACGACAGCGCTCAGCCCCGATGGACAGACGCTATTGGTGCTGACGAGCGGCTTCAATCAGAATCTTGACCCGAATGGGAATGTAGATCCGGCGACCTCGAATGAGTACGTATTTGTATACGGTACGGCGACCGGCCAGCCGCGGCTACTGCAGGTGATCCAGATCCAGACGAACGCGTTTGACGGGTTGGTGTGGAGGCCGGATGGAAAAGAATTTTTTGTTTCGGACGGCCCGGACGACCTGGTCCATGCATTTAAGGGCAAGGGTGGCAAGTGGACGGAGGAGACTTCGATTCCGCTGAACCACAATGGCCTGGGGCTGGGTCTAGGCGGGATTTTGCCGGTAACGGCGGGAATGGATGTGACGAGCGACGGGAAGCATCTGCTGGTGGCGAACTATGAGAACGCGCTCAGTGAGCGCGATTGACCTGACGACCCGGGCGGTAGAAGCGGAAACGGACCTGAGACCCGGGAAGATCGATCCGGCGGAGAGTGGGACGCCGGGCGGGACTTATCCGTATTGGGTGGTCGTAAAGGGGAAAGAAACAGCGTATGTTTCGAGCCAGCGGGACCGGGAGGTGATAGTGCTTGACCTGCGGTCGCTGCCGGAACTTAAGGTGAACGGGCGGATCAAGCTGCCGGGGCAGCCGAACAAGATGATCCTGGACCGGGTGGGCCAGCGGCTGTTTGTGGCTCAGGACAACACGGATTCGGTGGCGATTATCAATACGCTGCACAACGAGGTTGAAGACGAGATCGATACCATCGCTCCGCGGCATGTGTTCAGGAATGAGAAGAAGCTCAAAGGGGCAGGGCCAAACAGCCTTGCGCTTTCTCCGGATGAGCGATGGCTTTATGTCACCAACGGCGGCACGAATTCGGTGGCGGCCGTGCGGCTGCGGGAAAAGGACGATGACGGGCGGGACGCATATAAGCCGCACACGGTGGGGCTAATCCCGACGGCATGGTATCCAAATGCTGTTGCGGTGAGCCATGACGGCGCGACGCTGTATGTGGTGAACGGGAAGAGCATGCCGGGGGCGAACCCGAAGGCTTGCATCGATTCCGCAGCGGTGACGAGTGACTATGGAGACTACTCGTGCGCGAACGCGAACCAGTACATTTACCAGATCATGCATGCCGGGCTGGCGGCGATTCCGACACCGGGAACCGAAGAGCTCGAGCGGCTGACGCGGCTGGCAGCGAAGAACAACCACTTCACGGAGGAGGACGGGGATGGGGTGGATGATGATGAGGCGGCAAATGAGGGGCTGGAGACAGCGCGAGACAAGGAAATGATGGAATTCCTGAAGAAGCGAATCCATCATGTGCTTTTTGTGGTGAAAGAGAACAAAACATACGACCAGGTGCTGGGTGATCTGGAGAAAGGAAATGGAGACCCGACGCTGGTGTCTCTACCCGAGGTCCTCAGCCCAAACCATCATCAGCTTGCAAGGCAATTTGTAACTTTAGACAACACTTATTGCAGCGGCGAGGTTAGCGGCGACGGCTGGAATTGGAGCACCGCGGCGCGGGTGACGGAGATGGAGCAAAAGACGATCCAGCTTGATTACACCTACGCGACGCGGGCGCCGATTTACGACTTCGACGGAACAAACCGGAACATCAATGTGGGGCTGCCGACGCTGGCCCAGCGAATCGCGGCCAATCCCGACACTCCGAATGATCCGGACCTGGTGGCCGGGACGCGGGACGTAGCGGAGCACGACGGCGAAGACGGCGAGCTGAGCGCGGGCTACATTTGGGACGCGGCGCTTCGGGCCAGCAAGACGGTGCGGAATTACGGGTTCGAGTACATCGACGAGAACCATTATTTCGTCGACCCAAGCGATCCGGCATATATCCCGGTCCTGCGGGAGCCGTACAAGACGAAAACAATCGTGTCGTGGGCCACAAAGCCTTCGCTCCAGGCGAATACTGACCCCTATTATCGCGGCTGGGACATGGCGATTGCGGATTTTTGGCTGGAGAAGGAGTGGGAGCGGGAGTTTGATGACTATGCCGCGAAGGACGCTATGCCTAACCTGGAGCTGATTGCGCTACCGCATGACCACTTTGGGGATACAGGGCCAGGCGGCGGAGCGATTGACGGTGTGGACACGATCGAGACGCAGATGGCGGACAACGATTACGCGCTAGGCAAGCTGGTGGAAAAGGTTGCGAACAGCAAATACAAGCACGACACACTGATCTTTGTTATCGAGGATGACGCGCAGGACGGGCCGGATCATGTGGATGCGCATCGCACGATTGCGTATGTGGTGGGGCCATACGTGAAGCAAAGTGCGGTGATCTCCACGCGATACTCAACCGTAAATATGCTGCGGACCATCAAGGACGTGTTGGGCCTGAAGCCGCTGGGACTGAACGATGGCTTGCAGCGGCCGATGACCGACGTGTTTACGAAGCAGGACCTGATGTGGAGTTATAAGCCGCTGGTGCCGGATGTGCTCAGGACAACGCAATTGCCGTTGCCGGCGGTGACGGCAACCAACCGGGTCGCGCAGACGCCGAGAGTGCTTGCGTTTACGCGTCGGGCGCATGATCCGGATTACTGGGGCGAGCGGATGAAAGGGCTGGATTTCACGCGAAGCGACCATGCGGACACGAACCGCTTGAACCATGTTTTGTGGACCGGCCTGAAGGGCGAAGGAGTGGCCTATCCGACGGTGCGGTCGGGGCGGAATTTGCGGGTGAACCGGCGGCGTGTCACCGCCGGGCAGGCCGTACAGTCCGCTCTGAGCCCGGACAAGAAGACGCTTGTTATCCTGACCAGCGGTTACAACACCCAGGCCAATCCGACGACCGGCGCTTCCGATCCAGCGGATTCGAATGAGTACGTGTTCGTTTTCGACGTTTCCCACCCGGCCGCTGTGCAGAAGCAGGTGATCCTGGTTCCAAATACCTACAACGGCATTGCCTTCAACTCAGCCGGAACCGAGCTGTTCGTTGCCGGCGGGGTCAGCGACAACGTGCACGCCTATGCGCCAGTGGGCGGCAAATGGACCGAAGAAACTGGCTCTCCGATTGCATTGGGCCACTTGGCGAAGGCCGTGCCGGCCATTGACCAACTCGGTGGCCTCGGTCTGGCCATTCAGCCCGAAGCTGCCGGACTGGCAGTTACGCCTGACGGGAAAAAGCTGGTAGTCGCCAACTACGAGAACGATTCGATCTCGGTGCTGGTAAAAGGACAGAGCGGATGGGCAGTCGCCAGCGAGCTCGATCTGCGCCCCGGCGTGATTGATCCGACGAAAACCGGCGTCCCGGGTGGTGAGTTTCCGTTCTGGATTGCCATCAAGGGCAACGGAACGGCTTATGTGTCGAGCATCCGCGACCGAGAAATTGATGTGATCGACATCACCGGTGCGCCGACCGTCACCGATCGCATCAAGCTCCCCGGCCAGCCCAACAAGATGGTGCTGAACAAGGCGGAGACTCAGCTCTTTGTCGTTCAGGACAACAGTGATTCCGTCGCAGTCATCAACACCGCCAACAACTCCGTGCTTACCGAGGTCAAGATCACGGCCCCGGTCGATGCGTATGCCAATCGAAAGGACTACAAGGGCGCAAACCCCAACAATGTAGCCCTGTCACCCGATGAGTCGACGCTCTACGTAACCAACGGCGGCGAGAATGCCGTCGCGGTCGTTCATCTCAGCAAATTTCTCAGCAACAGCCGCGTGACCGGCTTAATCCCCACCGGGTGGTATCCCAATTCAGTCTCCGTCAGCGGCAACGGTAAGACGCTCTACATCGTGAACGGAAAGAGCGCAGCCGGCCCGAACCCGCAGGAGGAAACCGGCAGCGCGAATCAATATATCTGGCAGCTTACCAAAGCCGGTTTCCAGACGGTACCGGCTCCGGAGGAAGAGGAACTGGAAAGCCTCACAGCCAAAGTGCTGGAAAACGATCACTTCTTCCGCGAGCTGAGGCCCGAGCAGCAGGAGACGATGGCGGAGCTGCACAGGAAGATCCATCACGTGATCTACATCATCAAGGAAAACCGCACCTACGATCAGGTCCTCGGCGACCTCGAAGTTGGAAACGGCGATCCGAGCCTAACGATGTTTCCGGAAGCGAACACGCCGAACCTTCACAACATCGCTCGCAACTTTGTGGATTTCGATAATTTCTACGACACCTCAGACGTGAGCGGTGATGGATGGCCGTGGTCCACGTCGGCTCGTTCTACCGATGTGATTGAAAAAGAAATCCCGGTGAACTATGGCGTTCACGGTGGCCTTTCGAATGATTCGGAAGGCACCAATCGCAACGTCAATGTCGGCATCGCGAGTATCCCCCAGCGGGTGGCCGCTGACCCGGCTCTCGTCGTGACTGGTCCGGGCTTTACTCCTGACCCCAACTTGCTGCCCGGCAACGCGAACGTCGCGGCTCCGGACAGTGATGACGACAAGCCCGGTGAAGGCTATCTTTGGGACTCCGCTCTCAAGGCCGGCATTTCGGTCCGCGACTATGGATTCCTCCTGGATATCGTTCGCTACGTGGCGCCGCCGTCTCTTGGAGGCATTCCCGAGATCCCTGAACCTGCTCTGCTAACTCCGCCGGTACAGGTCGCCTACTCGAGCAACACAGCTCTGAGTCCCTATGTGGATCCGTACTTCCGCGGTTTCGATCAGAGCTTTGCGGACTTCTTCCTCTACACGGAATGGAAGCGCGAATTCGATGGTTATGTGGCTGGACGGAACCTGCCGAACCTCACCCTCCTTCGCCTTGCGCACGATCATATGGGCAATTTCAGCACCGCGATTAATGGCGTAAACACGCCCGAGTTGCAAGTTGCGGATAACGATTATGCCGTCGGCCTGGTGGCTGCGGCTGTGGCCAACAGCCCCTATGCCAAAGACACAGTTATCTTCGTGATCGAGGACGATGCCCAGGACGGCGCCGATCACGTCGATGCTCACCGCAGCACCGCGTATGTTGTGGGTGCCTATGTCAAGCATGGTCATGTTGATTCGACCCGTTACAACACCGTCAGCATGATCAGGACCATTGAAGACATCCTCGGTATCCCGCACCTCAACCTGAACGATGCCCACGCCGAGCCTATGGCGAATGCGTTCGATCTTCACCAGACCAGGTGGACCTTCAATGCAGTTCCGTCTGAGTTCCTTAAGAACACAACGCTTCCCATCACCTTTCCTTCCGCTTCGCTGGCCATACCGGGCCTGAGGCCGCTGCACGACGCGACCTGGTGGGCGGCACACACAAAGGGGATGAACTTCTCTGTCGAAGACAAGCTCGACACCGCCAAGTTCAACCACGTCCTCTGGATGGGAACCATGGGTGACAAGCCGTATCCAACCATCCGCAATGGTCTTGATTTGCGCGCCAATCGCGCGGAATTGTTGAAGAACTTCCAGCAACGGCAAGCCACCCAACCGCAGTCCTCGGGGCAGCAGGAGAAGGCTTCGCCCCAGGTCGCAGCGGCCGGATCCTCGAGGTAATCCTCATCTGGGTCGGAGGCAGGTCATCGTATGACCTGCCTCCTTTCTCGTAGCGCAAGCTGATCGCCGGCAGAGAATCGTTATTTTAATTCGTTCGTTTTCTTGCCCCACCAGTTGTGACCGGGCTGCAGATTGGGATCCTCGATTGCGGCGAAGACGGGCATGCGGAGCGTGACGCGAGTGCCCTGCCCTGGTTGGCTGGCAATCTCCACTTTGCCACCGTGAAGCAGCATGATGCCCTGGACGATCGCCAGCCCCAGGCCCGTGCCGCCTGAAGCTTGCGAACGCGACGCATCCACGCGGAAGAAACGATCGAATACCTTCGGCAACGCTTCAGGCGGAATGCCAACTCCTGTATCGGTGACTTCGATACGAATTGTGGCATTCTCGGTGCTGGTCGCCAGCACAACCGATCCGCCGGCTGGCGTGTGCGCCACGGCATTCGAAACCAGGTTTCCTACGGCCCGCTGCATCAGCGTGCGATCGAGTTCAGCGATCACCGGATCAACGCCAGACGTCGTGAGCGAGATTCCGCTGTCCGTGGCAGAAGCTTCATAGTAGTCCCGCACACTAGCCAACAATTCGGATACATCCACGCGTTCGCGATGCAAATGCGTCAATGGGCTCTCTGTACGGGCCAGGAACAAGAGGTTGCCGATAAGATCCGACAGGCGCACGGCTTCTTCCAAGGAGGACTCGAGCGCATCGCGGTATTCGTCGATGGTTCGCGCGCGAGCCAGCGCAACCTCGGCTTCGCCGCGGATGTTATTCACTGGCGTGCGCAGGTCATGCGCAATATCGGCGGAGAATCTGGAAATCCGTTCGAAGGAATCTTCGAGGCGGTCCAGCATTTTGTTGAAGGTGCCAGCCAGGGATGCTAGCTCAAACGGATAACCTTCCGCCAGAATACGCTCCGCGAGGTGGGACGAAGTGATGCGACGTGCCGTCGCCGCCATCTCTTCCACCGGCCGAATGCCCTGACGCGCAATCTGGTATCCAACCAACGGGAAGATGCCCAATGTCCCCAGCAGGATCACCCAGAACCATAGCCGAAAGCGTGCCAGAAATTCTTCCTTTTGAGAAACATCGATTGCAATCTGAATGATGATCGTGTGGGTAGGAGGGGAGCCGACTGGCGCCGTCGTGGTGGTCACGCGAAATGCTTGTCCATGCCTGCCCTTCATGGGAATAGCGACCTCAGGGCAGCTTTGTGGTTGACGGGCGAATTGCGAAAGATCTAATTCTTCCGCCATACCAGGTGTCATCAATAGCGGTTGGTTTCGTTCATCCAATAGGCGAATGTAGAACTGTTCGTATCGCCGCGCCGCCGATTCCAGCTCAACTTCCTCGCGCAGCGCGTCCCAGTCGTCAGGGCGCTCCCGCAGTATGGTTCGCAGCACGTGTAACTTGTCGTCTAGAAACAAATCGGTACTTTTCTCCAATTCGCTGAGCAGCACCAGATAAAGGCTGGCAGTGGCGGAGAATACCAGAAACAAGCCTGCCAACGCGTACGCGGCCGTCAACCGGAAGGCCAGAGTTCTCCACAGGCGCGAGAGCGGGGCCAGGCTGCTAATCGGCTTCCAGGACATAGCCGGCGCCACGAATGGTATGGATCAGCTTCACGGAGAAAGGATCGTCCACCTTGCTGCGCAGCCTCCTTACATTGACGTCCACCACATTCGTGTCGCTGTCGAAATTCATGTCCCAGACCGCTTCGGCAATCAGAGTCCGAGACAGCACCTCGCCTGCGCGCCGCGCAAAAAGCGACAAGAGAAGGAACTCTTTCGAAGTCAAATCCAACCGTTGGCCGGCGCGTGTGGCACGATGGCGCACCAGATCGATCTCCAGGTCGGCCATGCGGATGGTATCTTGCGGGCGGGGCGGCGTCCGGCGCAGCAGCGATCGCACGCGCGCCAGTAATTCAGAGAACGCGAATGGCTTCACCAGATAATCGTCGGCCCCCAGTTCGAATCCTCGCACCCGCTCGTGTATTGCGTCGCGGGCGGTGAGAAAGAGCACCTGCGTACGACGGCCTGCCTGGCGCAAGCAACTGAGGACCTGCCAGCCATCCAGGGTGGGAAGCATTACGTCCAGAATGATCAGATCGAACTCCACATTACGCGCCAACTCCAGCCCGTCCAAACCGTCTCCTGCTACGTCGACGACAAATCCCGCTTCCCCAAATCCCTTCTTCAGAAACTTGGCGGTCTTGGCTTCATCTTCGATGACCAGAATTCTCATAGGCGATTGCCCTTCTGGTAGATCAGTACCCGTTGCGCGCCCGCGGCTGAGCCTTCTTGGACCCTCTTCAAGGCGGCGCCATTCTCAATGACCGTCCAAGTCTCTTTGGAATGGATGATCTGGCCTCTCTCGTGCTCCTCCACGGTAAAGACCAGGCGCTGACCGCTCCAAATGACAGACGTATGGAATACGTCCCCATCGGCGCCGATGGAAATAGACTCCTTTCCATCGGTTGTATAGCGCTGCATCGAATGTCGAGGGATTGCGGAGCCGCGAAGGATTGTCATAGCCACCATTAACTCGGGGTCGCGCTGCTCGATGACCACGGTCACATCTCCCGTCCGTTTCGGCTGGCAGCATTCATTGCACTGTTTCCAAGTCCCGGAGAAATTCACAGTGGGCTGTGCCCAAATCCCTGGGTTGGCTGCCATTACGACAAAAGACAGGATGAGGAAGATCACCCTTACCTTGGTCCTACGTCGTCGCCTCTTGCTTGTTCCTCCATCGAGCCGAAGAACTTTGGTACCGTTTGGCTTTATTCGATGAATCGCCAGAAGTGATTGCATAAATCTCATAATCATGGGGCGCGGCCTCGACGATAAGATGAATCAGCCGAGAATTTTGCATGAATGTGCCAAGATGTCTGAAGGGAATGCTCATCCACAAGTCGGCACCTGTCGCTGGACATGACGACTCGTTCGGCCCTGGTCTTAGCGACCAGCTTTACTTCTCATGCGCACTGCTGGCGGGTCGGTCGATGTTTCCGCTCTTACATTGACGCGGAGACTGTTCAATGAATTCGGTGGACGCGGCTACTCATACCCGTCGCTGTCACTCTGCTGGTGTCGTTCGCTTCCGCAAACAATTTTGAAGGTCGGATCACAGGAAGTGCTTTGGCCTCTTCTGCTCGATGGACATTACTTTGCATGGGCTCGCATGTGTTTTTTGCCTGCCCCAAAATGGACGGCCCTTCCCTTCCCGTGCGAGTGCCTTAGTTAAAAATTACTTCGTTTAACGAAAGCTTCGTTGCGCTTTCATCTTCCAGCAAGATTCGTCGACTTTCATGTGGAAGCCATCTGGATGACATGCCGATGACATGTGGACGACAAAAATGTAATCCAGGTGTCAATGCACTTGGTCGTGGGCCCAAGACTCCGCTGCGTGAATATATCCCAGCTTGTCAGGAGCGCTTTATGCCGCAAAAAATCGAGCGGGAACCCGAACTTTGCAAAGCAATGATTTCGTGGCACAGCGGTCGGCTCTTAGTTGCGCTCTGTATCCTCCTTTGTCTTGTCTCGCCCGGTTGGGCACAAATCGATAACAGCGGATTAACCGGCACCGTCAGCGATCCCTCCGGACACGGACTAACCCGTGTCGAAGTGACGGCGGTAGAGGACGCCACTGGACTTCGACGGGAAGCGGTCTCTTCCGCAGAGGGAGCCTACTATTTTCCGAAACTGCCGGTTGGAACCTATGCCGTGACCTTTGGCCACAAAGACTTTCAGTCGTTGCGTTTCGACCATGTGGTGCAGAAGTTGGGAGAAACTCGGATCCTGAACGCAACACTGAAGGTAGCTGGACCCACAGAGCACGTGGAAGTTTTGGCCAGCCCGGTATCGCAAGATCAGACGAACAACACGCTAAACACGGGTATTGAACGCATACAGGCTACCGAACTTCCGTTAAACGGGCAGAATTGGGCCACCTTGACCGCCTTGGTTCCTACAGCGATTGACACCGCCGGCGGACCCGGCGCCGGCAACCAGCGCTCGATCCGGTATGCCGGCCGGGGCCGCGACGATAACAACTATACCTTCGACGGCATTGATGCCACCTATATTATCAATCAGTCCCAGCTATATTATGTGCGCGCGGCGATTCCCCTCGATACCGTCCAGGAGATCAGCGTCCAACCCGTGCTGTCAACGGCGCAGACCGGCGCCACGGGAGGGGGCCAGGTGGCCGTAGCCTCGCGTGCGGGCACGAATGGGTTCCATGGGGATGCCTACAACTTCTTGCGTAACAATGTTTTCGATGCCACGGATCCGATTGACTCCTTAAATCCAACGCACCAGCCATCCTTCCACTTGAATCAGTACGGAGGGTCTTTCGGGGGCCCCATCCAGCGTGATAAGACGTTTTTCTTTGTCGCCTACGAAGGCTACCAGCAAGACCTTGGGCAGACTCTTATCGGTTATGTACCGAGCGCTGCCTTTCGGGCGCAAGTGCTGGCGCAGTCGCCAGCCCTTGCGCCCCTCATCAACGCCTTTCCCACAGGGCAGAACGCTACCACTAATCCGGACGTTTACCTATTCGTGGGGGAAGGGAGGCAAGTGGGTCAGGAAAACTCGGGTATGTTCCGCGTGGATCATCGCTTCTCGGACGCGACCACTCTTTATGTGCGGGCCGGCATCGACCAAGCCATCTACAATGTCCCTTATTCCCCAAGCTCCGGGCAATATCTCAATGAAACAGAGGAGCTTACGTCCTCTCCGATCAATAGCGCTATTTCGTTGTCGCACGTCTTTTCTCCGACCGTGATGAACGAATCAAAGTTTGGTTTCAACCGCGGCACGACCGACACCACCTACCTCAATCAGACCGGATCGCTCTACGCTATCGCAGTAGCGGGCCTTACTATCTTGAACAACGGCCGTGTCAGCACCGGCGTGGGCAATTCGTTTTCCTGGCTTAACGATACAAGCTGGGTCAAGGGGAGACATGTAATCAAGTTCGGAGGCGAGGTCCGCCGCATACAGATGAACCAGGGGGGCAGTGCCTATGGCACGGTCAGTTATAACTCCCTCGCCAGCTTTGCTGCGAACAAATCCTATAAGGCCAGTATCACCGGCGAATATCCTGTCAACGGCCTGCGCAAAACGCAGTTTTTCGGTTATGTCCAGGACGAGTTCAAGTGGCGGCCGAATTTCACGCTGAATTTGGGCCTGCGCTACAGCTATTTCGGTGTATTTCATGAAGTACAGGGCCGCGGGAATCCTTTTGATTTCGCCACCTGCGGGCCGCAAGGGTACTGCGGCGTAGGCGCGAGCTTCGGCCCGTCGAATTTTGGCGATTTCGGTCCGCGCGTCTCCTTCGCCTGGGCCCCGGCCAGCTACGGTGGGAAGACCGTCATTCGCAGCGGCTTCGGTATTTATCACGAGGACGGCCAGTTGGACGATCAGAACATCCCCGACAAGAACGAAGTCTTGAGCTTTGCGCTGACACCGAAGAATTGCCCAGGCCTTAGCTTCCCCATAGATCTGGACGCGAATGGCAATCCAGTCTGCGTGATCGGCACAATTTCACCGAACGCGGAACAGCGGGATCGCAAAGACACGTCTGTAACCCAGTGGGGGCTTTCCCTTGGGCAGCAGCTGCCCGCCAATTTCGTGATGAATCTCGCTTATGTAGGAACCAAAGGCACCCATCTGCTCACGGAGTCCTATGTTAACGTCGAAAACCCGCTCACCGGGTTGCGTCCTTACCCGGACTTCTCGCAGATTCCCTGGCGAGGCACCGTCGGCAACAGCTCGTATAACGCGCTAGCGGTCTCGCTGAAGCGTTCCTTCTCTCACGGTTTGCTGGCGTCGGCCAATTACACATGGTCACACGAGACCGACGACGGTTCCAACGGAAGCGGCGACGGCGACTCCATCACGCCACAGAATGTTTCCTGCTTCCCGCAAGGAGCGCGGAAATGCGGGGAGCGCGCCGACAGCGCCTTCGACGCCCGCCACGTGTTCAATGCAAATCTCATCTATGAGCTTCCTTTTGGGGCAGGCAAGCGTTACCTTTCGGAGCCCGGTTTCATAAGAGCCGTTTTCGATTCATGGCAGTTCAGCGGTGTCGTCTACGCCCGTACCGGCTTCCCCGTGAACCTCACGACCAGCGCTACTGGCCCGGACGGAAACACCAGCGAGCAGCGTCCAAATCTGGTCCCCGGCCAGCCTTTGTATTTGTCCGGCGGGACCTTCAACCCCGAGGCTTTTTGCACTCCCGGGACCAAAGACTCACTTTACCCAGGTGGTACCTGCCCCTCAGGATTCGGCGATGTCCCCCGCAATTTCTTGCGAGGTCCCGGGGTCTGGCAAATTGACTCGGCGCTTTCCAAACTCGTTCCGATCAGAGAACGAGTACAAGTTCAGTTCCGGGCCGAAGTGTTCAACGTTCTCAACAGTCCGCAGTATGCTAGCCCGGATGGCCTCATTTCGGCTTCTGACTTCGGCTTGATATATTTGCCCTTGAATACAACTCCAATCGGAACGGGTACGCCGCGTCAGTTCCAGTTTTTGCTGAAAGTACTATTTTGAAGGTCTGACATTCGCGCTCGTCACGGGAGATCGTGGTCGAGTCAGAGGCAATCCGGAAGCGCTTCTACATTGGCGGGGGCGATCTGGCCAGGGTGACTCAGCGGCGTCGAGTCTGTCGGCCGGAATGATCATGCGAAATTGACTCTGCGCCGGCAAGCGTGAGGGTCGATGATTGTTCTGGTGGACGTTGGGCGAAGTGGTCCAGGACGTTCTGCATTTCGAGGAGAAGCTCGTCGGCCATTGCCCGCGTGAAACCGTGGCGGATGAGGATGCGCTGGATGACGAGATCTTCGCGGTTGGGTGGCATGGAATAGGCAGGAACGAGCCAGCCGCGCTCGCGCAATCGGTCGGCGAAGTCATAGAGGGTGAAAGCCGAGAAAGTGGGGTTTTTCAGTTCCCAGCAGAGGCCGGGGATTCCGCCGTGGCCGGCATAAATGATCTTGAAAGGACCGAACTCGGCGATCCTTTCGGCGAGATAGCGGCCCAGGGCATAACATTCGGTTTGGATTTCGCGGTAGCCCTCTTTGCCCAGGCGCAGGAAGTTGTAGTACTGGCAGAGGATTTCGCCTCCGGGGCGCGAGAAGTTGAGCGCGAAGGTAGGCATGTTGCCGCCGAGATAGTTGACATCGAAGATCAGCTCTTCGGGAAGGTCATGCTTCTCGCGCCAGAGAGCCCAGCCAACGCCCAGTGGGGCGAGGCCGAATTTATGGCCGGAAGCATTGATGGATTTTACACGGGGCAGGCGGAAGTCCCAGAGAAGATCAGGCTGGATGAAGGGTGCAAGGAAGGCGCCGCTGGCTCCGTCGACGTGGATGGGGATGTCGAGCCCGGTCTCGGCATGCAACTTGTCGAGAGCAAGGCTGATCTGGTGGACCGGCTCAAATTGAAGCGTAAAGGTGACGCCGAGGGTCACGATGGCGCCGATGGTGTTTTCATCGCAACGCTTGAGGACTTCTTCCGGAGTGAGCAGGAGGCGGTCGCCTTCCATGGGGACCTCGCGGATTTCGACGTCGAAGTAACGGCAGAACTTGTGCCAGCAGACCTGGACCGGGCCCATGATGAGGTTTGGGGTATCGATGGATTTGCCTTTAGCGCGCCGGCGTTTGCGCCAGTTCCATTTGAGGGCCAAGCCGCCGAGCATGGCCGCTTCGCTGGAGCCGGTGGTGGAGCATCCGATGGTACTGGCTGCTTCCGGTGAGTTCCAGAGATCGGCGAGCATGTGGACGCAGCGCTCCTCGATGGCAGCGGTCTGCGGGTATTCATCCTTGTCGATCATGTTCTTGTCGGCGGACTCGTCCATGATCAGCTTGACTTCGGGTTCGATCCAGGTGGTGCAGAAGGTGGCGAGATTTTGCTGGGAGTTGCCGTCGAGGATGAGCTGATCGTGGATGGTGTTGTAGACGGTTTGCGGGTCCTGCTTGGCTTTGGGGAACTCATAGGTCTCGGTCTTGTCGTTCAGGATCTCAGACTCGAGTGGGCTGGTGGGGGCAGCGTTGAGTTCTTCGGTATTGTGCAGGGCCATTGGGTTCTCCTGTTTGTCTGCGTTCGAAGTCTATTTGCTACCGCCCTGAGTGGAGAAGAAAAGATGGTGAATCGGGTCGATCAGTCTGCGCACGTCCTGACACGACTGTAGTCGGCGATTCCACGCGCGGAGTGGTAAATCCTTCGGAAAAACGGTACGACGCATCGGTGAAGGAAGTCTCCGCCCCCGATCGCAACTGCTTCCCATTGAAACTGCCAGCAAGAACTGCTGCAGCAGAGCCGCAACGGGAGTAACCGGCTCATCGCTGCCAGCCCTACGCACGCCATAGCTTTCCGCGTAAACGGTTCTCCACGTTCTGAACAATGGCGACTCCGACACCAGGCATGCGGAGTTGCCGCATGGTCGAACGGATAAAATCGATCATGGCGTGCCGCTCGGAATCGTCGAAGGATTTCGGCTCTGTGCCGGCCAGACTGGGTTCCCGCAGCCCGGCAGGCTTCCATGCCTCGGTGATTTCGGAGATTTGCGCGAGTCTGCGGCTGAAGGCGGCCGTAGTTCCACCGATGAGGTTGATATAGGCGCATTCACCGAACGTGCGGACGATGGCGACCGCCAGGCGATCTTCATTAGCCGGCGTGTCGTAGACAATTTGCAGCGTATTGTCCCAGCCATCCGTCGACGGCATCTCGGCCTGCTGCCGGACGGGCGCGTCGAATCTGGGTCGAGCCGGCGCCATGCGGAGCGGACCTGATCGTCCAAGCTCCCAGCCGTGGGCTCGCTGAAGAAAGCGATCTTTAGGTCGAGTTCCGGTCCGACGACGGTGAGCGGGGCAGAGTGATGAGAAACCGTCCAGCCTTTCGGCAGGGCACTGGGCAGAGGCGAGTCGGGCATCTCTACGTACACTTTCGGACTGTCCATGAACTCTCCATAGCATAGTCAAACTTCGCAGGGCTGCGCTTATCGTAACCTGCGTCTTTCCGCAGGTCGACGAATTCGCGCGACTTCATCTCAGGAATCCAGTGATTCCGGTATGCTTATCGGTGCAAAGGAGAACCCCATGAAGACAGTCTCTAAGCTGTTTCTGACCGCAGCGTTGTCGGCAATGGCCGCCTTGCCCATGAGCGCGTTTGCCGCTGGTCCGAAGTCCGTCAAGGTCGAGATCAAGACCGCCGATGGCAAAGATGCCGGAGATGCCATCCTCAAACAGACAAAATCCGGCGTCGAGGTCAAGGTCGACCTCAAGAACCTTCCTCCGGGGGATCATGCTATTCACATTCACCAGAACGCCAAGTGCGATCCGCCCGACTTTAAGTCTGCGGGGGGACACTTTAATCCGGCCGGCAAGAAGCACGGTATCGAGAACCCGGATGGGCACCACAACGGCGACATGCCTCTCAACCTGACCGTGGACGCTGACGGCAAAGTCAGCAAGACCTTCTGGGCCAAAGACGTAACGCTTGACCCCGCCGCCCCCAACTCCGTCTTCGCCAACGGCGGTACATCCCTCATGATCCACGAGAAGCCCGACGACATGAAGACCGACCCTACCGGCAATGCCGGGGCCCGCATCGCCTGTGGAGTCATTGTTCAGCCTTGAGTCTTTAGCGACAAACAAAAAGAGCAGACCGATATTGGTCTGCTCTTTTGATTCTGGCTATTTAGCTTTTGCGCCTTCGCTCTCAATCGTCTTCCACTCATCGGCGCTCAGTTTGACCGCTCCTGCTCCGATGTTCTCTTCAAGGTGGGCCACAGAGGAAGTCCCGGGAATCGGCAGCGTAACCGGCGAATGATGCAGCAGCCATGCCAGCGATAGCTGCGCCACAGTCGCATGATGGCGTTTCGCCGCCGCATCGAGCGGACCGCCCGACCGGGCAAGCTGGCCCGCAGCCACTGGGAACCAGGGAATGAATCCCAGCTTGTGCTTTTCGCAATACTTGAGCGTATCCTCGGACTTTCGGTCACCGATGTTGTACTGGTTCTGCGCGCACACGATGGCGACGGTTTTCTTCGCCTGCTCGATTTCTTTGGATGAAACCTCTGACAAGCCGACGTGCCGAATCTTTCCCTGATTCTGCAGCTCCTTGATGGCGCCCAGCGATTCAGCAACCGGAACCTTGGGATCGATGCGATGCAGCTGCCACAGGTCGATGCGCTCCACCCTGAGCCGTCGCAGGCTCATCTCAACGCACTGGCGCAAATACTCGGGTCGCCCTACGGGCGCCCACCGATTTGGTCCGGAGCGCGTCAGGCCGCCTTTCGTCGCAATTACCAGGTCTTTCGGATACGGGTAGAGAGCCTCGGCAATCAGCCGTTCGCTTACCTCAGGGCCATAGGAATCGGCCGTGTCGATGAAGTTCACACCCAGCTCGATGGCGTGCCGCAAAACCTGCTTGGCCCCTTCCGGGTCGTTAGGCTCGCCCCAGATGCCTTCACCCGTGATGCGCATGGCGCCAAAGCCCAGGCGGTGGATATGTAGATCTCTGCCCAACGCGAATGTGCCGCTGGCCGATGCATTCAGTTGACTTATCGTCGTCATATGTCTTCAGATGCTATCGCCGCGTCGCGCGCTCCGGTAAATTCCTCCAACCTGTTTGATTTGGCAAATGGCTTACGCTCGAGCTGCTCGCCGAGCTGCTTCGCGCCCCAGCCGGATCAAATCCGGCAGACCCACCCCATAATATGCATTGCCCACTAGATGCAGTCCGGGAAAGCCGTCCAGCACCTCGGCCAGCTTCGCCATTCGAGCTAGATGTCCCACGGCATATTGAGGCAGCGACGATGGCCACCGCCGAACCAGCGAGATATCTGGCTCCGGCAGCTGACCGAGTGCCCGCGATAGCTGCCGGTGAGCCACGGAAATGATAGTAGCATCGCCTTCATCGAGCAAGGCAGGCGCGGCATCACCGCCAAAGAATCCTCGCAGAAGTACTGCCCCGTCCGGGGCGCGATATGAAAACTTCTGGTCAACGAAAGTACAGGCCAGCAGCGGGGGATCGTCTTCGGGCCTCTTGCTGGTGCCGGGTCGCTGCAGTACAAGATATCCAAACCCGCGCGGGACTCTCAGATGCCTCGCATCCTCGGCCGAAAAAGCCAGCGCGACTACGACGGCTGACGTAGCATCCATGGTGAGCAGCGTGTCGTACTGACTATGGATTGGGCGAAGCAGCTGCCGGGTAACGTGCGCCGGTGTTGCCACGATAACCGCGTCACAGAGTTCTTTGCCCCCCGCAGTCTCGATTCGCCATTGCTCGCCCTGCTGCACGAGCGAGTGAACTTCTTCTCCCAAACGCACCGAATTCACAGGCAGCGTCCGCGCCACCCGCTGAATGAGCGTCTCCAATCCGGGCTTGAGCGAAGTAAAAACCGCCGCCGAACCGCCCTCCTGTCGTTGTCGCATTGCGGCAATTAGACTCCCGTGCTCTCCCTCCAGCTTCACAAAGGCCGGCATTACGGCGCGGACACTAAGCGTGTCGATGCTGCCGCCAAACACTCCAGACAGCAACGGACCAGCGATCGTCCTGGTGACTTCGTCACCAAAATGCCGGCGAACAAAGCTCGCAACTGATTCGTCTTGGCCATCTCCGAGAGCCGACTGCTTCAACTCCTCGGCGCTCCGAGCCTCGCGTAAATAAGCCAGTCGCGCCTGCCAGCTGAACAGCGGCGATTCCATGATCGGGGTCCAGCGGGTTGGAACCATCATCCGCATACCATCGGGCATGGGCACTAGGCGATTATTTTTGAGAAGGTAAGTTCGTCGCTGCCGGTCGTTCGAAGCGATGACCTCCGCCTCAAGCCCAAGCTCGACGGCCAGTTCGCGTGCCCAGGGTTTCTCAGTCACCCAGGAATCAGGCCCGCACTCGATGACAAAACCGTTTCGGTGAACCGTCTCGATCGTGCCACCCAAACGCCCGGAGGCTTCAAACAGAGTGAACTCGACCGAGCGATCCTGCGCAAGCTGGTAAGCCGCTGCAAGACCACTCAGCCCACCTCCGATGATGGCGATGCGTCTCATCGTTAGCCGAGTCGAGCCAGACCTTTACTCGCGAGATCGACCAATGCGGCAGTGAGTAGTGGCGATGCGTTGAGCGACCTGGGGCGGCGCAACTCCATATCGAGATTTATCGCAAACTGGCGAAAGCCGATGTCGATGTCGTAAAGAATCTCGACGTGGTCGCAGAGAAATCCCACCGGCTGCACGATGATATGGCGCACGCCCTCGCGGGCCAGCGCCGTCAGCGTGTCCTCCACGGTTGGACCGATCCACGGACCGGCTGATATGCCCTGGCTCTGGAAGGCAAAGAACCAGTTATCTGGAATGAGACCATCTACACGCTCCGCAACCAACGCCGCCGTACGCTTCGCTTCGACGGAATATGGATCAGGTCCAATTGTCTGCGTTGACGCTGCTTCGCTCACTGATGGCGTTTGGATCGTTCGGCAGGGCACGCTATGCGCGGTAAACAGTACAGGCACGGGCTGGCCCACTTCCGCGCTGAACGGGTCGAACACCGCGCGCAGCCGCTCGGCAAAAGCGTCGGCGAGCAGCGGATGATCCGCCCATCCCTCGACGAAATCGACCTTCATTCCAGACGCCTCGGCGAAGACTGCGCGGCGATACAGTCCCACGCTGGTGCGCGAATTCTGGGGCGCGAGACAAATCGCGACAACTTTGCCGATGCCATCCTCGCGCATCTTCCGGACAACCTCAGCAATATATGGCTTCCAGTTGCGCATGCCCACGTAAACCGGAAGGCAAAGCTCCTGTGAGAGCAGCCGTCCCTGTTCGAGCGTCAGGCTGGTCAGCGGGCTTGTGCCGATGAGCGAATAGCGGTGGCGAATCTCTTCGACTACGCTCTCCGGCAAGGGCCGCCCGCTCGTTACATTGCGCAGGTATTCGGGAATTTCATCGAGCGCATCCGGTGTTCCGTGCGCGAGCAGCAGGACACCTGAGTGTTCACTCATGGCGGCTTTCCGCCGCGTATTGCCGGACAAACTTCACGACATGCTGGACGTTTTCTACAGGCGTATGCGGAACGATGCCGTGTCCGAGATTAAAGATGTGCCCCGGACGACCCCTTGCCTGGTCCAGAATCTGCCGCACACGTTTACGAATGAGCTCAGGCTCCGCAAAGAGCGTGATGGGATCGAGATTGCCCTGCACTGCGCATGCGTAATCAATGCCGCGCCACGCCTCATCGAGAGGAACGCGCCAGTCAAGTCCCAGGACATCGGCGCCGGTTTCACGCATCGCCGGCAGCAGGCTCGCCGTGTCCACACCGAAGTAAATGACCGGAACGCCGATGGCCTGCACATCGTGGATCAGGCTTTTTGTCACGGGCAGCACAAATTCGCGGTAATCCTCAACGCTCAGCGCACCCGCCCAGCTGTCGAAGATCTGGATTACATCGGCACCGGCCTCCACTTGCTGGCGTGCGAACTCGCGCAGAACCATTGCCAGCTTATCCAGCAGCCTCCGCCAGGCATCCGGTTTGCGATACATCAAGGTCTTGGTGTGGACATAATTGCGCGATCCGCCGCCTTCGATCATGTAGCTCGCAAGCGTGAAAGGCGCGCCGCAAAAGCCGATGATCCCCAGGCGATCCTTGAAATGCGCGACCACGCATTCGATGGCTTCGGCAACGTAGCCCAATTCCGAAGCGCGATCGGTGCGCAATCGCGCAATGTCCTCAATCGTGCGCACAGGCGCGTGAATCACCGGGCCTTCGCCCGCCTGGAACTCGAAGTCCAGGCCCATGCACTCGAACGGGAGCAGGAGATCGGCGAAGATGATTGCTGCGTCCACGTCCAGCTTTTCGGCGGCGGTGATCGTCACCTCTGCGGCCAGTTTCGGCTGCTTGCATATCTCGATCAGGGAATGATGCTGCCGCACCGCCTGATACTCGGCCATGTAGCGGCCGGCTTGGCGTAGAAACCACACCGGCGTGCGGTCCACTGGTTTGCGCAGGCAGGCTCGGACGAAGCGAGCGCCTCCGGTCACGCCGGCGAGCTCCGTGATAGGGGGGATTTGCAGTCTTTCAGACATCTATGCAGGTCAACAGATGAGGTTAGCATCTGCACCCGACCACAAGAAATGCGGGGGCCTCTTTCCCTTGGTTTTGTTACTTCATTCATTCCATTTAAGTTAAGGGAGAGGTCATGTCCAGTTAATTCATAACAAATGGCTTGCCGGTACTTAACAGAAAACAAAAGAGTTATCATTTCTTCATTGATTCCAAATGATTTAGTTCAGAAATGCTAAAGCCCGAGCTGCGTCAGCAGCCGGGCATCTTTTGATCTTTAACACTCATTTTATCAATTGCGGGAAATTGTCGGCCAGAAAAAGGAAGGGACAAGGAATCTAAGCAGTAGGCCTCCGCTCCGCCTTAGCTCGTCGGGAACGTTCCCTCTCAAGTCGAGGCTTGAGGGGACTCCGGGTCAAGACTTGAGAATTCAATCACGCATCTCCGAGAAACGCTCGGACTCACAAGCGTGCTCGGCGGGAGCACGACGAAAGGATTTGTCATGAAAATCGTAGTCATCGGCGGTAGTGGACTCATAGGATCAAGGCTTGTCCCTATGCTTCGTGAGCAGGGGCACGAAGTGATAGCGGCATCCCCTAGCTCCGGCGTCAATACGCTAACCGGCGGGGGGTTGTCCGAAGCACTGAAGGGTGCATCGGTAGTCGTGGACGTATCGAATGCTCCGTCATGGGAAGACGCAGCTGTGATGAGTTTCTTTGAGACGTCAACCCGTAATCTCCTCACTTATGAAACAGCTGCGGGCGTGAGACATCACGTTGCGTTGTCGGTCGTAGGAACGGAACGTCTACTCGAAAGCGGCTACTTCCGTGCAAAGATCGCTCAGGAAAACCTGATCAAAGCGTCATCCATCCCCTACTCGATCGTCCGCGCGACGCAGTTCTATGAATTCTTCAAGGGCATCGCCGATTTCTCCACCAAGGGCAACGAGGTGCACCTGCCATCTGCACTTATCCAACCTATGGCCGCTGACGATGTCGCTAGTGCGGTAGGCCACATCACGACGGGCTCACCGGTGAATGGCACTGTAGAAGTAGGGGGACCGGAACAGTTCCGCCTCGATGAACTTATCCGGCGAGGTCTAGCCGCAAGCAAGGATCAACGAAAAGTTGTTGCCGACCCGCAGGCGACTTACTACGGCATAAAGGTGACGGAACGCGCACTCGTTCCCGAAAACAACGCAAGGCTCGGGAAGATGCGATTCGACGAATGGCTTGCCCAATCTGCTTAGACTAGAGAAGTAAGTCGCCGAATCCTGAATGCAAAACACGATGTACGAAAGGTAGTGACTGACAGCCACGCAACGTACTTTGGAGCAAGGTAGACGACCAAACTCTCACAGCCTGGAGCAATTCGCAAATAATGGTCAATCGGGCTTGAAGATTGGCTTCACCAGTCCTCGATAGTGCAGTGAACCTTCGTATGCAGTGGTTCGCCAAATGCCAGGCGGACCAGTGCATATGAGAAACGCCGGCGTAGGCCCGGGAGTATGGCGAGACAGTCTGAATAGGAACTCGAAGCTCTCATAGGAGAGCTGTGCGAAATGGTGGGTACAAGATGATAGAGGGCTGCATTTCCATGGAACGCCTCGAAGAATTTAAGGAGGCGAATACCAGGCGGTGCTCCTTGTGTGTGAATTACTGCTGAAGAAGCAGAAACTGCGCACCCAACTTTCCGCAGAGGGACAGTCTTCGCGAGCTACACCTCCTATGAGCATTACTGGCCAACCGGCTTTGCTGGGGTCGCAGGAGCTGGTGCAAGAATTTTTCCGAGCACCCACTTGTCATACCAGTCGAAGTAGCGCTGGTAACGGTCGCGGATAAAACTCGGGCGCGTGAATCCGTGGAACTGTCCCGGATACACGATCAGCTCGGTCGGGACGTTGAGACTGCGGAGGGCCTCGTACATCTGTTCTCCACCGACAAGCGGAACGTTGAAGTCCTTGTCGCCGCCCATGAAGAGGGTCGGCGTATGAATACGGTCAGCATGATAGAGCGGGTAGGCCAGTTTGATATAGGTTTCCTGGGCCTTCCACGGCGGTTGCAGCTCGTTATCGTACTGGTGGATGTACTGGTCCACGCCGTAGAGCATGATGGGATTGCCTACTCCCGCTCCGCTGGTGGCCGCTTTGAATCTCGTATCGCTGGCGATGGTGTAGTCGGTAAGGATGCCGCCGTAGCTCCAGCCGCCAACGCCCAGGCGGTTTGGATCAGCATAGCCTTCCTTCACTGCTTCATCCACGGCGGCCAGCAGGTCTTCCACTTCATGATGACCCCAGTCAGCAAAGATCGCCTCAGAATAGGCTTTGCCGCGACCGGAGCCGCCGCGGTAGTTCACATTCAGCACGGCGTAACCCCGCGCCGCGAAGAGTTGCCGCTCCGTTACAAAGCTGTGCGCGTCCTGGCCGTTGGGTCCGCCGTGAATACGTAACAGTAATGGATACTTTTTGCCCGCTTCCGCGTCGGGAGGCAGCGTTAACAACGCATGTATCTCGGTTCCGTCCTTGCCCCTCGCGGTCAATTCGCGTGTCGCTCCCAACTTCAGCTGAGCGAGCAGGGCGTCGTTGTGGCCGGTGAGCTTACGCAGCTTGCCGTCTTCGAAGGCCAAGATGTTTCCGGGGCTCGTGTCAGTGGACCAGATGAGGACGTGATGTTCAGCGGCGTTGTTGATTGCGAAGGCGACGCCGGGCTCGTCGATGAGGCGGCGGGTTGTGCCATCGGCGATGTTCACAGAGAGCGGGTATTCAGAACGGTCGTCTTCGACGAGGACGGTGATGGCCTTGCCGTCAGGCGAAAAGTGCGGTGAGGAGACACTCCGGTCCAGCTTTGCCGTCAGGATGCGAGGGGCGGTCCCATCCGCGCCCACAATCGCCAACTCGTTCTGGTTGTATTCTTCGAACTTGGGATCGCTGCCCTGCGTGTAGGCGATCCACTTGCTGTCGGGACTCCAGGCAAGCCGCCCGCCATCCTCACCCTTAAAGTTGGTGAGCTGCTTTGGGGTCGAATTTGGCGCTGTGTTCACGACGAACACATCGGTATTGATGGTTCGATCCCACTCCGCGTCATGGTTGCTTACATACGCAACCTTGCTCCCGTCCGGAGACCACACGGCGTTGCCTTCATCGTGTGCGCTGTCGCTGGTCAGCTTCTCCAGTTTTTGCGTATCGATGTCGTACAGATACAGGAGAGAGCGATTCGTGCCCGTCAGATATCCCTGAACGTCCTGTTTGAAGTGATAGCGGTCGATCACGACCGGCTTCGGTTTCTCCTCTTTCTTGTCGTCCTTCTTATCGTCCTTACTGTCAGCATCGTCATCGGCTCGAATGGTCAACAACAGCTTCTTGCCATCGGGAGACCAGGCATACGCGCCTAGATGCCCCTTCACATCCGTAAGCTGTCGCGCCTCGCCCCCGCGACGGTCCAGCACCCACACCTGCGTGCCCTTCGCTTTACCACCCGGCCGCTCGGCCTCGAAAGCCAAATACTTTCCGTCCGGACTCCATCGGGGAGCACTCGCCGAAGAATCCACCCCATACGTCAACCGGATATCCTGTGATCCGTCCCAATTGACCATCCATAGATCGGTGATACGCTTGTCGGCGGTCGTGTCCACCCTGCTCAAGGTGTAGGCCACCCACTGTCCGTCCGGAGAAACCTGGGGATCGCCCACATCCTGAAAGCGAAACAGGTCATCGAGTGTCATGGCGTGCGGTCCAGCCGCAGTTGAATTTGCGGCGGGAGTTGTGGCTGGCGAACTCTGCGCCAGTGCTGAAGCAGCGGCAAGAGCTGCAAAAAGAAGACATGTAAGAGGTAATGACCGAGGCATGGAGACGAGTATAAAGGCGGTGCACGATTTCGCTCCAATACTTTAAATTGCCTAGTTTCGCCCGCATGATCGACGGTGGGGATGCCTTTGCGTCCGGCTTGCGATTGCCGTGATCGTCAAGCGCGTCCCACCCCGAATTTGCGATGTAGAAAAAGTACCCATCAACCACGACCCCGTGCGTAGGATCACCGAGCGTAGGCGTTGCTCTCTCGATGGTGGATTCGGACTCAATGTGGGAAAGCGACGGATCGACCTTGAATTCGACAACGCGCTCCGGAGATGTCCCATTCTGAGTAGCTATCAGTGTGTGACCGTCGAGGTAGAGTCCATCAATCCCGCTGAGTGCGAAGGCTCCTTGCATCGAAATCCAGGAAACGTGCTTTGTCTCAAGGTCCAGAATGCCGATGCCGCGCAGGTAGTCCGGGACGAAGATGCGCCGTCCATCGGGAGACATGGCGGGCGTCTGAGGGGATATGAAATCGCCCGCATCCAGTCGCTCGATTTGTTGAGTCCTGCGGTCCACGCGATAGACGCGGCCACCCTCGCCGTCTGAAATGATTGCATCGCCCTCCGCGGTCAGCGTCATGTCGGCGAGCGAGCTGTGAGCTGGTCCCTCGATGCGATGGAGTAGTTTGCCCGTTTCCAGATCGTAGGTCAGGATCGCGGACCTGCCCCAACCTTTCGCCGGACTGGCGACGAAACCGTCTAAAGCAACCTCGGTGGCCCACAGTACGTGCCGCGGCCAGTCGATCTTGAGGGCCATCATGGGCCACTGATCAGGAGCCAACGCAAAGACCTTTGTCGAGCCTGATTTTGTGACGGCGAGAATTTTCTTTTCCAGAACACTGGTGATGTAGAAACTCGCGGTCGCCGGATCATAGTCGATGTCTTCGGGAATAAGCCCGGAATCTTCGAGGCTGAACACCTTGGAGGCCCGGGATATAGCCGTCGTGTTGGCGATCATGTTCGCGTGAATCGCCGTGAAACGCGGATCATTGCGGATGAGTTCGAGCTGTTTTAGCTTGAGGACCTCTCCGTTCGATTGGCCCATCCGGACAAATTGATCGAAACTGTCCAGCGCCGCCTGCCGATCGCCAGCGAAGTATTCTGCGCTCATCAACTGGAGCAGCGATGACGGTGAACCATTGAGTAAATCGCTCAATCTATGTGCGCTGGCCAAATAGGCCGCGGCATCGCCCTTGGAGTGTTCCTCCTTCAGCTCTACCCGAATTTTCCGAAGCTGTTCTTTGGCTTTCATCGCCGGCTGCTCCGCTCTAAACGAAGGGGCAAACGGCAAAATGGCCAGAGCAGCTGTGAAGACTCGAATGGAAAGAGAAGTCATGAAGATATGCCTCTTCGCGTTGCACCAGCTTAGAGGCTGTTCCGCAGGAAACGAAAGGCATTTCACCACTTTGTGATGAAAGGCATGGCTTCTCCATGAATAGCCTGGGGAGTGGTCCAGGCTCGCGGACAATCTGCGGGAGTTTTCCACAGCCCGCCTGCTAACTAATCCTTTAGTTGTTCGTCCAACGCCCATAACGCAAATGCCACCAAAAAGATCCATCACGCTGACAGAAGCCGAGTTACGGCTCATGAAGATTCTGTGGCAGCGCGGAGAATCGGTGGTAGGCGATCTGGTCGCTGCGATCCCCGGCGATGCTCCCCTTGCTTACAACTCAGTTCTAACCACGATCAGAATCCTGGAACAAAAAGGCTATGTCCAACACCGGCAGGAGGGCAGAGCCTATGTCTACAGCCCATGCGTCGGGGAGCATGAGGCGAGCAGGTCCGAGGTTCGCCATATGATGCAGCGCTTCTTCGGCAACTCCCGAGAGCGGCTGCTTCTTTCGCTGCTTGGCGACGAGGAGATTTCTCCGGAAGAGTTGCAACGTCTAAAAGATGCCATCGCCAAAGCGGCGGATGACAGCACAGGAACTGGCAAGACAAAACCCGACAGCAAGCGGCCGGACAATACGAGGAATGCCTAGCACGATGGGACTGACCACCATGCACTGGATTGAAAGTCTTTCACAGGCAGCGGCTACCTCCGCTGTGTCAGGCATATGGCAGGGTCTTTTGTTGGCTGCTGGCGTCGGTTTGTGCTTTCATCTGGTGCCGAAGACATCGGCGGCTATTCGCTTTGCTGTCTGGACAGCGGTCTTCGTGGTGATCGCGCTTTTGCCCTTTCTCCATCTTTCGGGCAGATCGCATGAGACGATATCCGCAGCTGGCGCTGTCATTCATCTAGACGTGCGCTGGAGTTTTGCGATTGCGGCTTTGTGGACCGCTCTGTCGTTGCTTCGTGCCGGAAGGCTGGCGATGAGTGCGGTTCGACTGCGCGGGCTCTGGAAGAGATCGACATTGGTTGATCCGGTCGCGGGTGTTGCTTCATGGCCTTCCAAAGTTGGTTCGCGGCCCGTGCAGCTTTGCACCTCTACCGAAGTTGACCGTCCCAGTGTGATCGGCTTCTTTTCTCCGCGAATTCTCATTCCTATCTCGCTTTTTGAGAAGCTGTCGCCGGCCGAGCTGGAGCAGATTGTCCTGCATGAGATGGGACATCTAAGCCGGGCCGACGATTGGATCAACCTCTTTCAGAAAATCGGTCTGGTGCTGTTTCCTCTGAATCCGGTTTTGATGTGGGTTGAGAGGCGTCTCTGCTACGAGCGAGAACTGGCCTGCGATGATGGGGTTCTTCGCTTCACCAAGGCGCCAAAGGCCTATGCCACCTGCCTGGTCAGCCTGGCGGAACACAGTCTCGATCACCGTGGAGTATCTCTTTCGCTAGGAGCGTGGGGGCGGCAGTCCGAACTGAGCCGCCGTGTACACAGCATCTTGCGCCGTGGAGAAGGCATGACCCGGCTGCAGGCTCTGCTGGTCCTGAGCGCGATCGTGCTTGCTTTGCTCGGCGGAGCAGCTGGTCTCTCACGATGCCGGCAATTCGTCTCGTTCTCGACCTCCGAGCCGCCTCTTACCGCTCGTACCGAAGCACAGGGATTGCCGGCGATGGGATATCAGCCAGTCGCGTTCCATCCCGCGGCTGCTCCCCATCTGACCTTGGTGAAGGCTACGCTGCCTTCCGATCAGGCGCCCCAGATTGTAAAGCGAACAGCAAGCACTGGCCGCGCTTTGCACAAACAGCCGGCACGCTCGCGCGTCGTGCAGCACGCCCAAAATATTCCCAATGGAATACAGCGCTGGTTCGTCCTTACTTCCTGGGACGAAACGTCCTCGGACGGATTTGGCCGCTCAGGAATGATGCTCACCGTAACCAATGAGCATGCTCTTTCTCGCTATGCAGCCGTGCCAACCGATCGCGGTTGGTTCGTCATTCAACTCTAACTACTTACACAACCAACCATTTTGAGGGTTCGCTATGTCCGTATCAACTAATAAATTAAGCGGTAGGGCAGCACGGCTTGCCGTCCCCGCTGGAGCTGCCGTAGGCCTTGTTTTAGCAGGCGCCTTTTTCCTTCATCACACCGGAGTGCAGGCCGGAAGTGGATCTGCCGCTCCGCTGGACGACAACAGCGTCTCGTCGCTCATCTCCGTCGACAGCGCGGTCGAAGCGGTTGCCGCCCGCGTTACTCCCGCAGTCGTCAATGTCGCCGTCACTTCGCGCGGATCTGCCGAGCATGCTACCTCTGACGATCAGGATCAGGAGCAGGGCGGTCTGCCCCCGGGCTTTTCGCAATTCTTCGGTCCCCGGGGTGGTGGGCAAGCTCCCTCTCAGCCTCAGATCGAGCATGGAATCGGCAGCGGTGTCATTATCTCTCCCGATGGATACATTGTTACGAATAACCATGTGGTCGACGGCGCGGTCCAGATGCGTGTAACCCTGCATGACCGCCGCACCCTGAATGCCAAGCTAGTCGGCACGGACAAGCTGACCGATCTGGCCGTCATCAAGGTCGATGCCAAGGATCTTCCGGCCATGTCGTGGGGAGATTCCACCAAGCTGGAGCCCGGCCAGAGTGTGCTCGCCATCGGCAGCCCCTTCGGCTACTTCCAGTTCTCGGTGACGCGCGGAATCGTGAGCGCGATCAATCGTGGAAACCCCTATACAGATGATCCCCGCAAGCCCGGTGCATATATTCAGACGGATGCGGCCATCAACCCAGGTAACTCCGGCGGTGCGCTGGTCAATGCTCATGGAGAGCTGATCGGAATCAATACCTTCATCATCTCGAACAGCGGTTCGTTTGCAGGCGCGGGGTTTGCCATTCCGGCACAGATCGCCCATGCCACCACGGACTCGCTGATCAAGAATGGTACGGTACACCACGGCTACCTCGGCATCAGCATGAACGATGTAACTCCGGATAACTACGGCTTCTTCAAGTTGCAGGATTCGACCGGAGCAATCGTCGCTCAGGTCACTCCGAATTCACCCGCCAGCCGTGCAGGCCTGCATGCAGGCGACGTGATCCAGCAGCTTGATGGACAGAAGATTCTGAATGGAAGCGCACTGCAGGTAGCGGTGGCTGAAGATGCTCCCGGGAAGACCATCTCCCTCGGCATTGTCCGCGATGGCAAGCCGCAGACGGTCGATCTCACCGTCGGCGAATTTCACGCTGATTCAGAAATGGCGAGCGACGGCGATGCATCGCCGAAGAGCGGAAAGCTGGGATTGGCTGTCAATGATCTGACGTCCGACGCCCGGCAGCAGCTGAACGTCCCGTCCGAGGTCAAGGGCGCGGCGGTTCAGAGTGTCCGTCCGGCGAGCCCGGCGGAAGATGCCGGTCTTGCTCCTGGCGATGTGATCATGGAAGTCAATCGCCAGGCCGTTCCCACAGCCGAGCAGTTCGTCAGCGCCGTCCACGCAAATCCTGCGGGGAAGGACCTGCTTCTGCTTGTCTGGTCGAAGGGCAACGCAAGCTATCGCGTGCTTCACACAGACCAGGACAACAGCAATAGCGGTATGTAATCGCAAAAATGCCGGGTCGCTGTGCGAAATCAGCATGGCGACCCGCGAGTTTGGTCTTATCTCCTACCCATTCTCAACTTGCTCGTTGTCCCGAATCCCCATAGAAAGAAACATAGACAAAAAAGGCTCGTCTGCCATCGCAGACGGGCCTTTTGTATTGGTTGGAGACGTCTCCAGTAAATCACACCAGGCTAACCGGACATACCCACGCGTGCCCTCTTAGGCCAAACCGCGACGGTAACAGGAATCAGGACTAGCTTTATGAGCCAGTCCCCGGAATGGATCAAAGCGAGCTGCCAGGGCACGTTCTGCCAGAGCATCGAGCCCGTGAGCAGAACAACCGGAAACCCAACCCACAGCCAGAGTCCCAATCGTAGCGCGTCCCTCCAATCCGCGATGTTAAGACGCAGGGTGAGATGAGCAACTACATAGGCCAGGACAAATGTGCGAAACAACTCGCAGAGTGCCTTGGCTGCATTCGGGGTAGGAGCGGTCGCCAGGCCGCTTAACTCCAGAAACTGCCGCCCGAATAAAAGCGGGCTGTACCAAAACGAACTTGCGACGAACGCCACCACGACGACGACAGTGAGTGCGAGGAAATTCACACGGTTCATGTCTCTACCTCAGTGGCATTCAACACGTCCTTCAATCACCGCCAATATTGACCGAAAATGTGGCTCAGGGAAAATTTCTAAGAAACGAAATTCTCCCTAAGCCCATGGGTGATCAAGTCCAGCGTTACTTGGTGACCAGCGTCGTCGCCGTCGACTGGTTGTTGCCTGGATGCGTGTCCGGATCGACACATGTGATGCTCGCCGTATCGGTGATCTTCGACCCCGCCGCGGCGGTGGCCCGGACCGTGAGCACGACGTTGAACTCCTCCAGTCCCGACCAGGTGATCGGGTCCAGCGAAGTCAGGGTGCAGGTGACCGTATTGCCGGCATACGAGCAATGCGTTCCGGTATTAGATAGTCCGCAACCCTTCTTGGAGCAGGAGAAGACCGTTGGTACTGCGTTGACATAGGTAAGGCCCGTCGGAAGAGTATCAGTGACTACTACGCCTGTGGCCGTATTGGCGCCGAAATTGGCTGCGGCGATCTCATAGGCGAACACGCCATTGTGAGATACCAGGATAGGCGCCAGGTTAGCCACGGCAAGATCAACCGCCGGGGGCGGTGATACGACCGTGTAAGTGACAGAAGTAGGCGATGCCGCGTTTCCAGCAGCATCGGTTGCGTTGACGGTAAATGTCTGGGTTCCGACGCTGGAAGTTTTTACTGGGCTCACGATATTGCCGGTATTCAAGGTTCCGGGGGCAAAGGTTGAGCTGCCGCAACTGACAACTCCGGAAAGAGTGTCCGTACAGCTATAGGTGGCCGTCACCGGTTGATTCAATACATAGGAATTTGCCACCCCGTAATTGGTGGATGGTGCCGGAGACAATGTCGGGCCGGTGGCAACGACCGGCGGTTGCGTATCCACGTTGATGGGCACAGTGTAGAAGGCCGTAGACCAGCTGCCAGTCCCATCCTGCGTGAACTTGAGCTCTCTGGTGCTGGCGCAGTCCTGGGCGAAGTAATGGAGGAGATACATCCCGTCGCCATCGGGAATGGGAACACTCACCTGCGGCGGAGCGAAGGTCGTAGCCGCAGGCTGCGTGGGCGAACTGGAGGTCGGGCAAGCGATAGTGTTGGTGAGAGTGACGTCGTTGGGTACGGGCGATGTTCCGGGCACGGGCAGCTGCGACGCAAGGGAAATGCCGTAGGTGATGCTCTGAATGGGCGTCGGCAGGAAATTCGCTGATCCGGGCGGAGGAGACTGAACACCGGCGAAGGTGGGCGGCTGGCTGGACAAGGTCACCATGGCGGTGTCGCTGTTGATCCAACCTCCCGACTGTTGGCCGGCGACGGTCACCGTGGTCAGATCCTCAGGAACGGGAGCCACGGTAATAAAGCTTGAATTTGGATGGGTGCCGGTGCTGCTGGTGGTGTAGCCGCCAGGGCCGGTGAAGCTGACAAGCAAGTTTTGCGGGCAAAGAAGCGTACCGAAGCCCGACGCAGGATCGAAGGTACACGGTCCTCCGGTCCACCCTTCGCTGGCCATGAGGAAGCCGATGCCCTGATGGAAAGTCGGGCCGTTCGTGTTCACGATGTCAGGAAGAGTAAAGCTCGGCCCATCGAAGATTTCCTGGAAAATCTCGTTAGGCTGCTGTGAGACAGGGCACTGTGCGCCGCTCTGACTGGACCCGGTGCCGACCGCGCACTCGAGCGTGTAGAGCTTACAGGCAGAAGCTCCGCTAGGCAGCAGTTCGCCGGTGTGGGTCAGGCAGCTGGATGTGGCGAAGGACGTTCCGGGAACCCAGACGGGTATAAAGGTGGTCGGGTCAATGGGTTGATCGGCCACGTTGGGAATCGTACCGTTGGTAATCGACAATCCTCCGGCTCCCTCTGCCTGGGCGAGATTGTAGACAAATTGAATCTGCTGGTTCGTTGTCGAGTCGAAGGGGAAGGTCTGTGTCAGTTCCTGAGGCGTGGGATTGGTTGACGAGATCGGGTTGCCCGATATCTCAGCCGGCCCGGTGACCCCAGCTTGCGAGCAGCTTGTGTTCAGGTAGATCGAGGAACTCGCCAGGTATCCGCCGGTGTCGACCAGATCTATCTTCGCCTGCACGCTGCCCGGTTGGAGGCTGCCACTGATATCGATGGGCGGGACTCCTCCGGTGCTGGTGAAGTTATCCGGATCCTGGCCGGTGAGCAGCCCCTCGCTGGCGGGAGTTTGATAGCCCGTGGTGAAGCAATCGTTGTATCCAGATTCCGACACGCCGCCTTGACAGACATTCACGGGCCCAGTGGTGGAGTCGCCTGCAGTGACGGTCAGATTCACGTAGTTATCGACGAGAACATTGCCGGTACCGTCGGGAGTCGAGGAGAGCGTGGCCTGTATCGGGACGCCGGCCGTGCAATTCAATTGCACGGTGGCACTACTGAAAATGACCTGGTTCGGAGGATTTCCCGCACCGTTCTGGGAAAGGCGGACGTCGGTAGGGCCAAACAGCTGGATGGAGTTCGAAGTTGTCTGAGCGACCATGGTCGAGGCTGCCGCAGCCAGGCATGCCGCTGCGGTAATGCTACGAAACAGTAGATGCTTCATTGAGGCAATCTCCCATTGCAGTATTCCGTTATGAACGAAGCCCATCGACCAAGCCTCGAAGAAGACTTCACGAACGACGTGAATGACTGGGGGGGGCCAGCAACTCGAACAGCGGTCGCCGCGCTGAGCATGTTTCCAGAAGATTCGATCCAGGCTCAACTGGGAACATAGGATTGTCTAATCTCGAAGCGGTCCTGTCAATGTGAAAATAGCGTGTCGGCGCGTGTCAAAGACGACCCGCGGAGCGGTCGTCTTCCTACTTGCGGAGGCTCTTGTAGGCATCGGCCAAGATCGGAGGCGTGACGGCGCGAACAAAATCCTTGAAAGTTGAAGGATGCGGTTCTTTCTCCGCGACTTCTCCAGGGCGTAGCTGGAAGAGCGTGGAATGGGCTTCGTGGGCTTCTTCTTCCGGACGGCCGTTTGAGTAGTAGTAGGTCGCGAGCGACTTGCGGGTACGATCGGGTGGGCAGGTAAGCGGGTTGGGATGGCCGTGAAAAGAGGTAGAGGTTGTGCTGAAGATAGCGCAGCGGTTAAAGAGCGGCAGAATCTTCTGCTCGGCAGCGGTCATGTCCTTGTTCCAGAGCTCGAAGTGGCCTCCGTATTCCTCTTTCCAATCCTTGTTCAGGTAGATCAGGACATTAATGCGGCGGTCGAGCTTGAGCTTGGTATGCAGGTTGAAATCGGCGTGGACCGCAAGCTTGCCACCGGGCTTGATCTGATGCAGTCCTCCGCCTACAAAATAGGGATCGGGGATGACACCCTGAATGCCGGTGAGCGTTTCGAGAAACTGGAGCATCGGGCGGCTGTTCAGAAAATAGAGAACGTCACGATCAGCGGCAGGCAGCCTCTCCACCGCATCAAAGGCCAGCTTTCGTTCGTTAGGATTGTCGAACTGCTGCCATTTCAGCTCCTTGGGCTCAGGAAAGTCTCTCAGTGCGGCTTCTGCGGCCTCTTGAGGTAAGAAGTCGTCGAAGTAGATGTGAGGAAAGGGTTTGTTGTTCTTGTACTCTTCCGCCTTTTCCTGGGCCAAGTGCTCGAGTTTGTTGGCAAACTCGTCGCTAAGCAGTTCCTTCATGGGGGTTTTCCTTCACACGAGCCCGATAGGCGCGGAGTTTGAGGTGTGATGAGTTCACTCTAACGAATTCACTTTAATTTGTAGTACAAGGGCGGGGTGAGGATCAATAACACTTAAGTTTTTCCAGGGGGTAACCGACGGGAGCATTGAGGACGCGCTCGGCGAGTGGATAAGTCACCGGCTTGTGCGACCATGAAGGCGTGAGCACTGGCAACATGAATCACGACGGACGTGTGGCTGTCATCACCGGAGGCGCCCAGGGGATTGGCCGCTGTACTGCGGAACTCCTAGCAAAACGCGGCTATAAGCTTGCACTGATCGACTTGCGCATGCCTGCGGAGACAATTCGCGCCATTGCAGAGCGAGGCGGCGAAGCCATGGGCTTTACCGGGGATATCACGGACGAGCCGACAGTCGAGGTCTTCGTCCGCGAGGCCTTCGTCCGCTTTGGACGAGTGGACGTTCTGGTGAACAATGCGGGGGTCAGCTTGATCTCGCCCGCAGAAACGACCTCGGCAAGCGACTATCGCCGCGTGCTTGAAGTGAATCTGATGGCGCCTTTTCTGCTGGCCAAGGCGTTTGGAGAGAGGATGCTCGCAGCGGGGAGCGGCTCCATTGTGAATGTGGCTTCAGTGGCGGGGCTTTTGGGCATTGCCGATCGGGCCGCCTACAACGCGTCGAAGCATGGATTGATTGGGCTGACGCGCACGCTGGCGGCGGAGTGGGGCGGACGCGGTGTGCGCGTGAATGCCGTGTGTCCAGGATGGGTGAAGACGGAGATGGATGCGGCGGACCAAGCCGCAGGCAGCTATCACGACGCTGACATTACCAATCGCGTGCCGATGGGACGATTTGCTTCGCCCGACGATGTCGCTTGCGCGATCGCCTTTCTCGCGGACGAGCGGGAGAGCGGATTTGTCAACGGCCACGCGCTTTCGGTCGATGGCGGCTGGGCAGTGGATGGAAGCTGGGAGTCGCTGCGGCTCAGCCATCGCTGAACCGCAACGAGTTTCCCCATGCCGATTTTCGTTGTGCGCCGAAAGCGCGTGTCTCTGGACGCGCAGTCCTCACCAAACGCGGCAGGCGTTCAACGGCATCATCGGCTGACCTGCCTTGCATCCAAAGGCCTGGCCGAATTCCTGCATGTTCTGGACGACGCCGTTCACGCGGAACTCGCGCGGAGAATGCGGGTCGGTCTGCACCTGCAGCCGGACCTGTTCCGGGCGGATGCTTCCGCACCAGTTCTGTCCATGCGCCAGGAAGAACTGTTGTATTGGTGTGTAGCCAGTGGAGTCCTTTGCGGTGATGTCGATGCCCTTGCGCTTCGCGTCTTCAAGAAAGGCCTGATATGCGAGGCGCAGGCCTCCATTATCCGCCGTGTTCTCGCCTAGCGTCAGCTTGCCATTTACCTTCACGTCGTCGACTGCCGTAAAGCTGCCGTACTCCTTCACCTCGCAATTGGCCTTCTCGTCAAATTGCTTGCCATCCCCAGGAGTCCACCAGTCCGCCAGGTTTCCGCTTCCGTCAAACTGACGTCCCTGGTCGTCGAAGCCGTGCGTCAGCTCGTGCCCCACAATTCCACCGATGTGTCCGTAGTTTTCGGCATCGGTGGCATTTGGATCGAAGAGCGGCGATTGCAAAATGCCCGCGGGGAAATTGATGTCGTTCATACTGGGGTTGTAATAGGCATCTACCGTGGGTGGAGTCATGCCCCACTCGCCCCGGTCTACGGGCTTGCCGATTTTGGCCAGTTGGCGGTGATTCTCAAACTCTGCCGCGCGGGTTGCGTTACCCAGGGCATCTCCGCGCACGACGATCAGCTTCGAATAATCGCGCCAATGATCCGGATATCCGATCTTGTCTGCCACCAGGTGCAGCTTCTCTTTCGCCTTGATTTTGGTCTCCGGACTCATCCACGTCAGCGTGTCGATGTTCTTGTCCATCGCGTCTTCGATGTCATGAACCATCTGCACGGTCGCCGCTTTACTCGCGGGAGAGAAATTGTCTTTCACATAGACCTCGCCCAACGCCTCGCCCAGAGCTCCGTCAGTCGCCTGCACGCAGCGCTTCCAGCGGGCCCGCTGCTCCGGCTGGCCGCTCAGGATGCGCCCGTAAAAGGCGAAACGCTCGTCATCCATCGCCTGGGGCAGCGTATAGCCTGGAGTTCCGTTGATCAACTGCCAGCGCAGGTAGGTTTTCAAAGCGTCTAAGTCCGTCGAGATCAGCAGGGCATTCAAGCCCTTGAAGAAGTCCGGATTAGCCACATTCAAATTGGTGACCGATGGCACGCCTGCACGCTCGAAGAAAGCAGTCCAGTCGATTTCCGGAGTCAGCCCCGCCAATTGTGTGACAGACATGGGGTGATACACGTTCTTTGGATCGCGCTGCGAGGTCACATCCATGGAGACTTTGGCAAGTGCCGTCTCCAGTTGCATGATTTGTTTTGCATCGCTCGCAGCTTTTGCTTCCGGCTCGCCCGCTAGCTTCAGCATGTTCGTTATGTGCTGGACGTACTGTTGACGGATTTTCTCGTCGGCCGCGCCCGTTCGCAGATAATAGTCACGCTCTGGCAATCCGAGACCGCCCTGATCAACGACGGCAATCTGCTGGCGCGCATCCTTGAAATCCTGCTGCTCGCTGAAGCTCATAAATGCATTCACATTAATGAGTTCAAAGTGAGCAAGCAGGTCCGTCAGATCTTTCTTGTCTTTCAGCGCCGCGATACGGTCCAGCTCCGGCTGCAACGGCTTCAAACCCTCTGCGTGGATGGCTTCCGTGTTCATGCAAGCAGCGTAAAAATCACCGATCTTCTGTTCGATCGCAGAGCGCGTCGCGCTGTCGGTTGCGACTTTTTCGAGCAATTGGTGGAGCGTGTACTCGGTATAGTTGAAGATCATCGTCCCCGTGCCATAGCCCGACTGATCTGCCGGAATCGGATAGAGCTTGGTGAAATTTCCGCACGCATACTGGAAGAAATTTATGCAAGGGTCGGCGCTGGAGTCGATCAACTGCTTGTCCAATCCGGGAAGCAACACGGGCTTTGTCACTGCATCGGCGGCTGCTAAAGATTTCGTTTGTGCCCCTGCCGTGAGATAAGCCGCGATCAGTATCAGGGCTACCCCCTTCCATCTTTGTTTCGTCATCGGTTCCTCCCGGAAATCCAAATGCTCACTATACGTGTGCAACCCTTCTCAGATAAATGTTCCTGCGATGTGATTGTCGGCAGACGCGCCTGAACTCGAGCCCAGCTGGCGATAAATAAGTGAAAGAGACGTGAAAGAGATAAAACAGTTAGCCCTGACTCTTCCGGATTGTGACGAATCGACGGTCCCGGGCGGCGAGCGGTGATCACGAGGAACAGAAGCGATCAGGACTCGACCGGCTCGACATAGAACATCTCGTTCGTCTGGCGGAAACCGTTGCTTTCATACAAGCGGCGGCTCTCCTCAGTGGAGTGCAGCGCGACCACGCGGATTTTGCGGCGGCGCGCTTCGGCGAGGGCCATCTCAATGAGGTGGCTTGCGAGTTTTTTGCGGCGGTATTCGGGCTCGACGTAGACGTTGAGCAGGTAGCCGCGCTGGATGGAGTAAGGGTCGAGGGGATGCGGGGGCCAATCGAGGAGCAGCAGCCCCGCGCCGGCAACTATGCGGTCCCCATCGGCGGTCAGCCAGCCGAAGTATTTTCCCTCCGCGATCATCTTCGTGACCCAGGGCTCGAAGTTATGCGACATGACGCCAAGAATCTGGTTGTCCGCGCGTCCCGCATCCACAAACATGCGCCGCCGATGATGTGTAATCAAGTGCGCGTCCGCAGGCGTTGCCGTTCTTGTTTCCAGCATGGAGAGAAGTATAGAGCTTGTTATGAACTTTAGGGCAGGCGGGGGTTTCGAGCGAAATCCATCCGACGGGGAGGTGAGAAGGACAGTCAGAGTGGCGCGATCTCCCGCTTCGGAAAGGCGGCTCGATAAAGGCGCTGGTCGAGTGTGAGCAGGCGATAGCGGTGGACGGCTGCGTACGCTCCGATCAAGAAATCGGCAAGAATCCGGCGCAGCAGTTGTCGATCATACTCCTTACTTTGTGATTGCAAAAGCGAAACCGTGCGGCTCCCGCTACGATTAGGAACAGATGTCAGACGTACTGCAAATCGATCGCCAGCTACTGCGCCCGGGCATGCGACTTGCCGTGGCTGTCTCCGGGGGAGCGGACTCGGTGGCGTTGCTGCGCACTCTGATCGAGTCCGCCCCGGAGATTGGCCTGGTTCTCTCGGTCGCGCACGTGCATCACGGCATTCGCGGAGCGGATGCGGATGGCGATGCGGAGTTTGTTGAAGCGCTTGCGTCGAAGCATGGGCTGACTTTCCATCGTCGCTATGTGGATACTCCGTCGGTGGCTCGGGACAATCGCGAGACGATCGAGGAGGCAGCGCGAAGTCTGCGCTACGCCTGGTTCCGCGAACTGCTGGAGTCAGGCGAAGCGGACGCTGTCGCGACTGCTCACACGCTCGACGACCAGGCGGAGACGGTTCTTCACAAGCTGCTGCGCGGTGCGTGGACGGAGGGGTTGGGCGGCATTCATCCGGTGATCACGTGTGCGCGAGGCACGATTCTGCGGCCCTTTCTTGGAACACGTCGGGCGGAGATCGAGACATGGTTAGGGGAGATTGGCCAGCCTTGGCGCGAAGACGCCTCAAATGCCGATACGACATTTACTCGTAACCGCCTGCGGCACGAATTGCTGCCGATGCTGACGACGTACAATCCGCAGATCTATTCCCAGCTGACAAATATGGCTACGCTGGCACGCGATGAGGATGCTTACTGGCAGGCGGAGCTGAGCCGCATTCTACCGTCGCTGGCGCTGCCGGGAAGGCCGGTGCGTGGAGGCGGAAGGTCGGCGTCAACACGCCCGGACGAGGCCAGTCTGGCATTCGAGATCGAGCGGCTGCCGCAATCATCCGCTGTGCGGCGACGGATTCTGCGGGCGGCTGCGCGCCAGCTGGGAGCGGCATTGAACTTCGACCAGACGGAGAGGCTGATGACCATGCTTGGGGCAGGTGCGTCACGCAGGCAGCAACTGACGGCCGAGTTGCACGCGGAGCGGAGTCCGCGGGAACTTAGGTTGATACGGCGAAAGGTGTAAAGCCGGATCGCAGTTAAGATTTCACTTTTAGGAGAGACGATGGCAGAGGATTTATCCCGGCGGAAGTTCATCGGTGTGGGGTCAGCGGCTTTAGCACTGGCCGGGCTGCAAATTGCAGAAGGCCAGGAAAAGAAGGTACCGCGATCGCCGGATCATCACCTTCCGAACGAGTCGGAGCCGGGGCCGAACAATACGGCGCTGGACAAGCAGAATCCCAGTTCCGTATGGCCTCCCGAGACGGATGCGGGCGGGCAGCCGCCGTTCAAGTATTCCTTCTCGCTGTCACACAGGCGTATTGAAGAGGGGGGGTGGACGCGACAGGTGACGGTGCGCGATCTACCCATCTCGAAGAAGATGGCGGGTGTGGAAATGCGCCTGATTTCGGGCGGCATCCGCGAGCTGCACTGGCATGTGGGCGCGGAATGGGCGCTGATGCTCTACGGCAACGCGCGCATTACGGCTGTCGATCAGGAAGGCCGCAGCCACGTGAGCGATGTGAAGGAGGGCGATCTGTGGATCTTTCCCGGCGGTATTCCGCACTCGATCCAGGGGCTGGGTCCAGATGGCGCCCGATTTTTGCTGGTTTTTGACGATGGGAACTTCAACGAGTTTGAGACGTTCCTGCTGACAGACTGGATCGCGCATACTCCGCCGGAGGTTCTGGCGAAGAATTTCGATGTCGCCGAGAATCCATTTGCCAATGCACCGAGGAAGGAGCTGTTCATCTTCGAGCGGCCATTGCCTCGTCCTCTGGAAGAAGAGCAGAAGGCGGCTGAAGCGGGAACAGGAAGAGTACCGCACAGCTTCGACTTCCGCCCGGGACCGATACAACCCAACCGCAAGGCCAAAGGCGGGGAGGTCAAGATCATCGACCAGAAGGTGTGGCCGGCGACCAACATTGCCGCCGCCATCGTGACACTGAAGCCGGGAGGTCTGCGCGAGATGCACTGGCATCCCAACGAGGACGAGTGGCAGTACTACCTGACCGGCAAAGCACGCATGACGGTGTTTGCCGCCGGAGGACGGGCGCGGACGATGGACTTCGAAGAAGGCGACGTGGGCTACGTCAACAAGTCTGCACCGCACTACATCGAGAACACCGGGGATACGGACCTGGTGTTCATCGAGGTGTTTCCGACCCCGTTCTACGAAGATATTTCTCTGACTGAGTGGCTGGCGCACACGCCGTCGCGCCTGGTGGACGAGCATCTCGAGACTGGCGAGGCCATGCTGAATGCGCTCCCGAAGGCTGAGGCGGTGATCAAGCCGTAGATCTCGAGACCCACGTCATGTGATCTGAACGTGGGCCTAAGGGACAGCTTCAGTTGCCGCGCAGAGCGACCATGGGGTCAATGCGCGCAGCGCGGCGGGCCGGAATGTATCCGGCGACCAATGCCACGATGGTCATAACAAAAATCATGGCGGCGAAGGTAGCGGGATCTGTGGGCGCGGTTCCAAAGAGAAGCGAAGCGATCCATCGCGCGACCACGAGGGAGGCAACGGTTCCGAGGACGATGCCTGTGATTGCCAGGATCATCGTCTTCTGCAGGACGCCACGGAGCACGTGTCCCTGCGTTGCGCCGAGCGCCATGCGGATACCGATCTCCTGTGTCTGCTGCGCCACGGAGTAAGAGATGACTCCGTAAATGCCAAGAGTCGCGAGCAGCAGGCCGAACTCGGCGAAGACGGTCACCAGCAGCACGAAGAAGCGGCGCGGCGACACGGCGCGATCCACGATGGTTCGGATGGGCCGGAACTCGGCCGCCGGCTGTTTAGGATTCAGCTCGCGCAGCGCATGAAGCACACTTCCGGAAAGCGCCGCAGGTGGCAGGCTGGTGCGGATCACCAGTTGCGCGCCCTCCGGGCCGGCCTGTAGCGCTGGGTAATAAATCTGCCAGCCTGGCTGCCCCTCCACGCTGTCGGCGTGGATGTCGTCGACGACTCCGGCGACGTGGAGGTCCCTGTCGCCGTCGGCGAGGACTTTACCGACCGCATCCTCCCCCGGCCAGAAGAAGCGCGCGGCGGAAGAGTTGATAAGGACGACTCGCTCGCTCTTCAAGTTGTCGCTCCAGGCGAAGTCGCGGCCGCGGAGACGCATGCCCATGGCCTCCACGAATCCGGGCGTCACAACGTAAACCAGAGGCCCAGGTAGCGAGCCTTCAGGATATGTCTTTCCTTTAGGTGTAGGGGTTCCCCATGCGCGATTCTGCCCAAGCGGAAGGAAATCTGCCATGCCTGCCGCTTCCACGCCGGGCAGGGCGCGGACGCGCTCGAGGACCTGCTGAAAGATCACGCTGCGCTTTGCCACGCTCGCTTCTTCGGACGGGGCACTGTCGTCGTAGTCCAGTTTGATCGAGGCGGCATGTTCGGGCTGGAAGCCGAGATCGATGTCAAGCACCCTGAGGAAGCTGCGCATCAGCAATCCCGCGCCGATCAGCAGCACGCAGGCCAGGGCGACCTCGGAGATAACCAGCGCGCCGCGGATGCGTTCATGCTTCTTGCCATCACTCGTACCGGGCCCGCTGTCCTTGAGCGCTTCCTGGAGATTGCCGCTGGACATCTTGAGTCCGGGTGCAAGTCCGAAGAGAACGGCGGCTGCAATCGCGATAAGAATGGTCCAAACGAGAGCGACGCCGTCCACCTTGATGCTGCTGAGCAGGGGCAGAGCGATCGACCCCTGATGGGCGAGCCAGGTGATCAAGGCAAAGGCGAATCCAAGGCCGACAATCGCGCCAGCGCCCGACAGCACCAGGCTCTCGGTGAGTAACTGGCGGACAAGCCTGCCCCGGCTGGCTCCGAGCGCCGTGCGCATGGCGAACTCCCTGGCACGCGACGCGGTACGGGCAAGCAGCAGGTTGGAGAGGTTGACGCAGACGATGAGTAGGATGAGTCCGACAGCGCACCACAGAACAATGAGTGAACGGCGAAGCCTGCCGCTGACGTAGTCCTTTAATGGGACAGGAATAATGGCGTCCTTATAACGCCCAAGTGTCTCGGGATGTTTCACGTTGAAGTAAAGATTGGGCGCAACGATCGTTGCTTCGGCCCGTGCCTGGGAGACGCTGACGTCCGGTTTCAGGCGGCCGATCATGGTGACAATGTTGCCCCACTGCCGTTCGTCATCGAGGACCTCCGGCGTGAAGGCATCGATCTTTGCGCCGGGAGAAAAAACCGCGCCGAAGTCAAAGCTGGCGGGCAGCACGCCAATCACCGTGACTGGTGTTCCGTTCAGGTCGATTTTTTTGCCGACGATGGCCGGATCGGCGGAAAATTGCCTGCGCCACCAATGGTCCGCGAGCAAAACAACCGGAGAAGCGCCGTGTCGGGCCTCATCCGGAGTAAAGAGGCGGCCCATCGCCGGTTGCACGCCAAGCACCTGGAAAAAATTGCCGATCACTTCGATCCCCGTGGCAGGTACCGGCTGGCCGTGTCCAGTGAGGCGCAGATTGTCGGCGGTGCTGAATGCCATGTAGCCCGTCACGTCTTGGTAGGACTTGCTTTGGGCGCGGAACTCCTCGTAGCCGTCCGCCGAGTAGGTCGCGCAGGACATGCCGCAGCTCTGGGGTGGGGGAGCAATCCAGGCGAGCTGCTGCGGGTCGCGGAAGGGAAGCGGCCGCAGCAGGATCGTGCTCACCACGCTGAAGACCACGATATTTGCGCCGATACCGAGCGCGAGAATGAGTACCGCCACAATGGTGAAGGCGCGGTCGCGGCGCAGGGTGCGCAGGGTGTAGCGGAGATCCTGCAAGAAGATATCGAGGAACGGCAGGCCTCGGGTTTCGCGATGCTGCTCTTTCGCCTGCTCGAGGCCGCCGAAGCGGATCATGGCCTGGCGGCGGGCTTCCTGCGGAGACATGCCGCGGCGGAGGTTTTCGTCGATGGCGAAGTCGAGGTGCGAAGCAACCTCGGCGTTGAGTTCTCGGTCAAGCGGCTCCTTTCCGAAGAAGGAGCGTAGACGGTGGAGGGCGCGACGCATGGAGTCGATCATTTGCCGCCTTCTTCCTGCATCGCGAGTACGCGGCCCATGACGCCGGCGAGGCGCTGCCAATGGGCGGCGTCTTCGGCAAGCTGCTTACGGCCTAGTTTGGTGATCTCATAGAACTTGGCCTTGCGATTGTTTTCCGAGGTGCCCCATGCGGCGGAGATCCATCCCCGCTGCTGGAGGCGAACGAGCGATGCGTAGATCGTTCCCTGGTTTAGTAGAACGGCGTCGCCGCTGACCTGTTCGATGCGTCGGGCAATTCCGTAGCCATGTTGCGAGCCCATGGCCGCCAATGTCTGGAGGACCATCAGATCAAGTGTTCCCTGAAGTAAATCGAGTTTCGCTTCCCCCATCCTGCTCTCCTGTGTTATCACCACATCAGAATGCCACATTGTTCTGTGGTATTGCCACAGGAAAGTGACGGATGGGCGAAAGCAGCGCTGTATTCCTCGATCAGGGAGCCGCGTTATCGGGCAAATTAGCAATTCTCTGGAGTCGGGAAGGCAATTGCGGCTCTCAAGATGGGTTCTGGGGGGATTGAGGAGTAGAATAACTATAAGTTGCGGATGTCCATAGGCTCGGGCTTGTTAAATAAGCTTTGACTGATACTTCATCCCTGGCCGCGGCGTCTAACGCAGTAAAGCAGATGGAAGCGATGGGCTTTCGATGAGAGCGCGTTAAGCGCTCGTTGATCTTCTTTTCTGCGGGCGCTTGAGAGAAAAGAGGCTTTTTTCGTGAATTCAACGGTCAAAACGATCATTTTTTGGGTCTTTATCTTCGCATGCCTTGTTGTTTTGTGGCAGGTCTTCCAGAAGAGCGCGGGGACGGGGAAGGATCAGGAGATTGCCTGGTCAGACTTCCTGCAGGATGCCCAACAAGGCCAGGTTAGCGACGTGACGGTGACGGACCGCGAGGTCCGCGGACATCTGCGCGCCGATAAGGGCGCCTTTCATGTCACGGTTCCGGCGAACTATCCGCACCTGTTCGACGTCCTCGACCAGAACAAGGTAAAGGTGAACATCAAGAACACCGATGGCAACGGTTGGTGGAACATCCTTATCCAGTTCTCGCCGGTAATCGTGATCGGCGCGTTGTGGTTCTTCATGATTCGCCAGATGCAGAGCGGCGGGAACAAGGCCATGTCGTTCGGGAAGAGCCGCGCGCGGCTGCTCTCGATGCAGCAGAAAAAGATCACATTCAAGGATGTGGCCGGCGTTGACGAGGCCAAGGAAGAGCTGCAGGAGATTATCGAGTTTCTGCGCGAGGCGCAGAAGTTCCAGAAACTGGGCGGACGCATTCCCAAAGGCGTGCTGCTGGTCGGGCCTCCGGGTACAGGCAAAACGCTGCTGGCTCGCGCAGTTGCCGGCGAAGCGAACGTGCCGTTTTTTTCGATCTCCGGTTCTGACTTTGTGGAGATGTTTGTGGGCGTCGGTGCGAGTCGCGTGCGCGACCTCTTCGAGCAAGGCAAGAAAAATGCGCCCTGCATCATCTTCATCGATGAAATCGATGCTGTGGGCCGTCATCGCGGCGCCGGCCTGGGCGGCGGACACGATGAGCGCGAGCAGACACTGAATCAGCTGCTGGTAGAGATGGATGGCTTCGAGTCGAATGACGGCGTGATTCTGGTCGCTGCGACGAACCGGCCCGATGTGCTTGATCCGGCGCTGCTGCGTCCGGGCCGCTTCGACCGCCGCGTAGTGGTGGGCCGTCCTGACGTGCGCGGGCGCGAAGAAGTGCTGCGCGTGCATGCCAAGAAGGTTCCGCTCTCCGATGATGTCGACCTTCGCGTGATGGCTCGCGGAACACCGGGCTTCTCCGGCGCCGACCTGGCCAACATGGTGAACGAGGCTGCGCTCAACGCAGCCCGCATGAACCGCAAGGCCGTTGCCATGATCGATTTCGAACTGGCGAAGGATAAGGTTTTGATGGGCGCGGAGCGCAAGTCAATGCTGCTGACGGACGAAGAGAAGCGGGTGACGGCGTATCACGAGGCCGGGCACGCCCTGGTCGCCGCCATGCGTGATCACGCCGATCCGCTGCACAAGGTCACCATCATCCCCCGCGGGATGGCTCTGGGTGTCACCATGCAGCTGCCGGAAGACGACAAGCACACGGTCACGAAGGATTATCTCGAGACGCAGCTTGCCATCCTCATGGGTGGCCGCATCGCCGAGGAGATTTTCCTGAAGCAGATGACGACCGGCGCGGGCAATGACATCGAGCGGGCATCGGATCTGGCTCGCAAGATGGTCTGCGAATACGGCATGAGTGGCATGGGTCCTCTGACCTTCGGCAAGAAAGAGGAGCAAATCTTCCTCGGGCGCGAAATCTCGCAGCACAGGGATTTCTCAGAAGAGACGGCGCGGCAGATCGATGCCGAGGTACGCGGCCTGGTCGATACGGCCTACCGCTCGGCATACGAAATTCTGGACACGCACAAGGATATGATGCACGCCATGGCATCTGCTCTGCTCGAGCGCGAGACTCTCGACGCCAACGAAATTCGCATGCTACTCGACGGTAAGGATCTGCCACCGCTCAAGCCATCGGGCGGCAGTGGAACTCCGACGGGTGACGTGCAGCAGGTACTGAAGCCTGAGCCGGGCCGCGGGGCCAGTTTCCCGGAAGGCAGCCCCTCGCCGGCTTAGACAGTTACTCCATGAAGCCGAAAAGGCAGCCTTAGCGGGCTGTCTTTTCTTTTGAGATCGCCAACTTTTGGCGTGAACAGCCATGGCCATCTGCGAGAATGATTCAGCATGCGTAGAGCTTTTCTGGTTGGACCCCTTGCCTGTCTTGTTCTGGTGAGCGGCTGTGGCTATCACACAGTATCTTCAGCTGCGCATTTGCCCAATACGGTTCACGTCCTCGCGATTCCGACCTTTCGGAACGCCACGCAGTCCTATCACACGGAAGTGGCCTTTACGCAGCAGGTGATCCGCGAGTTTTCGAGCCGCACGCCTTACAGGCTGGTGGCGGGCAGCGATACGGACGCGGACGCAACACTTGCCGGAACGATCACCAGCTACCAGGTGATTCCCCTGACCTACAATTCGCAGACCGGGCAGTCGTCAAGCTTTCTGGTAACGATCCGGGCGAAGGTGGTCTTGACGGATCGGAATCACAAGATTCTCTTCCAGAATTCCTCCTATCTTTTTCGACAGCAATATGAGACGACGGAGGACCTGGTGACTTTTATCCAGGAGGATCCGGGCGCGGTGCAGCGCATTTCTCAGGACTTTGCCCGGGCAGTGGTGTCGGATATTCTGGAGTCCTTCTGATGATGCAGCCACGCATTCAGCTGGAGTTCTGCTAAGTGGGCGCGGGTTTTGCCGCCGCGGATCGCTTCGTTGCGGAGGTGCATGGAAACAATTTGCGCGCAGGATACGTGCTGCTCGGCGATGAGGTTTTCCTGTACGAGCGCTGTCGACGGGCGGTGCTTGAAACGCTCGTTCCGCAGGAATTGAGGGACTTTTGCCTGTCGGACCTTGATCTGGCGGAGAGCAATATCTTCGAGGTGCTGGACCGGGCACGCACGCCGTCGCTAATGGCGCCATTCCAGGTATTTTTTGTGCGTGGTCTCAAGGCGCTCTATACGCGCGGCGCGAAGAAGGATGAATTCGCCGCAATGGACGAGTATTTTCGCTCACCGAATCCGCAGAGCCTGATTCTGTTCGTCGCCGATCACCTTCGCATCCCCTCCGATCCGCGCCGTATGGATATGGAGGACAAAAACCGCTATGAAAGGATTCGCGAGACGCTTGGCGACTGGTGCGGAATGGTGGAGCTGGCGCGCGCAGACGAAGCCGATGCGCTCCGCTGGATCAGCTCCGAGAGCGAACGCAACCAGGTGCGCTTCGATGCGGATGCGGCGCGCGAGCTGGCGGATGCTCTGGGTTCGGACATGATGTTGATCGCGAGCGAGTGGAACAAGCTGGTGCTCTACGCGGGCGAGAAGCGGCGGGTTACCCTCGGCGATGTGGAGACGATGGTGCTGGCGGCGAAGCAGCGGTCGCTTTATGAGCTCACAGACGCAATCTCGGCGAAGGACACACGCCGCGCGCTGCTTCTTCTTCAAGGCTTGCTTAACGCTTCCGACGGAGGCGAAGATTCGGCGATCGGGCATTTGTACATGCTGGCGCGGACGTTTCGGCAGATGCTGGTCATTCTGGAGAAGAATGTGCGCGACTCGCGGGCGATCTGGCAGGCGCTGTGGCAGGGCTTCCGGATGCCGCCGTTCGCGGCGGATGACCTGATTCGACAGGCTCGCCGCTACAAATCAAGCCGCGAGATTACACGGGCACTGCGGCTGATTGCGCGGGCCGACCTGGAGCTACGCTCACAGCCTCCCGACAAGCGGCTGGTGCTGGAGCGGCTGGTTTTCGACCTGACGAAGGAAGCTAAGACACGACCGGAGTTTCCAGCGCAGTACGCGATGGAGTTGTAACCCGCGGTTTGATTTGGACAGCTGATATTAAACCGCGGCTGCGGTAAGGAGCAGCAGGAGTGCAGCCGCGATGGTGGCTGCCTGATAGAGGTAGTCCGAGGCTTGCCACTCACGATGAGTAGTCGTGCCGGGGCGAATGGTTGAACGGTCGAGATTATGATCCATTTGCCAACCCCTTCTTAACGCTAACTACGTATCAAAGCAGAGAGCGGATTTGTCTGCTGCTCTTATAGTGTCATTTTCGCCTTAAAAGTTTCTAACTTTAGCAAAAAATTCACGTGCGTTGTTGCTTTAGTTAATACAAAGCCCCGAGAGCGAGGATGACGCGTGGACCTCGCCTCGGTACAAAACGTGTAACGCGCCAAATGCAAACCGATGTAGAATCGCGCTGGTGGCAGACGGGGAACAAGGACCAGACTTTTCGAATCCGGGTGGCAATGCTGGAAGGGAATCGCGCCCGATGGCCCCGTGGATTATCGCGGGGCTCGCGGTGTTGCTCGTTCTTGGCATCCTCCTCGCACTGGGCCATCATCATGCTCCGCCTGCGAATCCGGGTGGAGCGGGGCTGGCGCCACCCGATCCATATGCGGTCCACTTGTTGCGGTTCTCGCATATCCAGATGAGCGAGTCCTCTAGCGTGGGTGGTGCGAAGGTCACGTATCTGGATGGGCTGATTGCCAATGACGGGGGCAAGACACTGACTGCTCTGACGGTACAGGTAGCTTTTCGGGACGCTACCGATCAGCTTGTACAGAAGGAAACGATGCCGCTGAACCTGATTCGCACGCATCAACCCTACGTCGATACGGAGCCGATGTCCGCTGCTCCGATCAAGCCGGGCGAGACGCGGGAGTTCCGGTTAATTTTCGATCACGTCGCGGAGGGCTGGAACCAGCAATATCCGGAGATCCGTGTGATCGTGGTCAAAACCGAGTAGGGCTCTTAGGTGAAATTAAAAGAGGAGCGGATTGTCCGCTCCTCTTCTTATTCTGGCCGTTTGCAAATGCTATTCGCTGCCGGGGCCGGAGCCATTCGGCGGCGGCGGAGCGCCACCGTCGGGACCGGTCTGTCCGGGCG